>NZ_BAFY01000216.1 GCF_000308555.1 Nocardia cyriacigeorgica NBRC 100375
GGCTCGGTACGCCCGCAGGCACCGAGCCGCACGAGGGCGCCGGCGACGACGGCGGCACCGACGAACTCGCGGCCGCGCGGCTGCGCCGGCGCAAGGTCATGCGATGGGTCGCCGCCGCTGCCGCGGTTGCCGCCGTCGTCGCGATCGGCGCCGCCGTGCTCGGGCAACGCACCGCGGAGCAATCACCCACTCATATGGTGACCGCCGACCAGGTGCTGCAACAACCCGATGCGCGTACCGCGACCAGCCCGGTCAGTACCGGCGGCACCCTGATCGCACATATCTCCGACGAGCTGGATGCCGTCGCGATCACCTTCGACGCGGTACCCGCACCCCCGGCGGGCTCTGCCCATCAACTCTGGTTGATCGGCCCGGAGGGGGTACCACGCTCGGCCGGGGTGCTGAGCGACTTGCCGACCGCCGGGGCGCCCTACGTCACCGAATTCGCCCCCTCCGATCAGCTCGCGATGACCGTCGAACCCGCAGGCGGTTCACCGGGCCCGACCACGGACCCGATCGCGGCGCTGCCACTGAGCTGACGCGAGCCGATCGCCCGCGGTCCACGCTGCCCGATGCTCGGGCGAGCGCCGCAGCGGCGTTGGACGACCGGCTTTCGCTGTCCGCTACACCGGGCCGGCTGCGGCCCGTGATGTCGCAGTGGCCGCCAACGCCCGAACCCGCTGTGTCCGAACACCACGCGGCCGTCGCGCTGACACCCCTGGTCCGCACCAGGCGCCCGCGTTGTCAGCGCCCGCCGCCTACCGCTCGGCGCAATCCGGGGCGCGGCCGACCCTCGGGCCGCTGATCCAAGCGCCACGGGGCCGCCGTCCTGACGCCTCCCGCACCCGCCGCCTTGTGCGCGGTGGCCGCGGCGTCCAACACGCGCAGGCACGCGGTGGCCGCGTCCCCCGGGCGACCGCGCAGCTACCGGCTCCCGATCAAGCCCGCCAGGCCTCCAACAGCCGCAACCAGAACTCGCTCACCGCCGGAAACGCCGGTACCGCATGCCACAGGGTGTCCAGCGGGACCCGGCCGACCACCGCGATCGTCGCGGCGTGCAACTGTTCGCCGACCTCGGGGCCGACGAAGGTGGCGCCGAGCAGTGTTCCGGCGGCGGTGTCGATGACGAGCTTCGCCCGTCCCGCGAAATCGTCGCGGGCCAGCGCCGATCCGGCGACAGCGATATCGAGTTCCACGGTGTCGACCTCATGACCGGCCTTGCGCGCGGCGTCTTCGGTGAGCCCGATCGAGGCCAGCTCCGGAGCGGTGTAGACGACCTGCGGTACCTGCGCGTGGTCGGCGGTGGCGGCGTAGCGGGGGCCGGTCACCGGCCTGCCCTCGGCGCGGGCGGCGATGACGTCACCACAGATGCGGGCCTGGTATTTGCCCATGTGGGTGAGCGCGACGCGATGGTTCACATCGCCGACGGCATAGAGCCAGGGCAGGCCCGGCACCGTCAGCTGATCGTCGACCTCGACATAGCCGGGCGCCAGGCCGACCGATTCCAGCCCGAGGTCGCCGGTGGCGGGGCTGCGGCCGGCCGCCACCACGATCTCATCGACTTCGAGTTCGGTCTCACCGTTACCGTCGCGCACGGTCACCGTCACCGGCCCGCCGTGCACCCGCCCCTCGCCGGCCTCGCCGACCTGCGGGCGCGTCACCCGCACCGGCTCGGCGCCGAAGCGGATCCGGACCCCGCGCTCGGTCAGCGCCTCGGCGATCCGCTCACGAGCGAACGGCTCGACCCGCCCGAGCAGGGAACCACCACGCACCACCATGGTGACCACCGAGCCGAGCGCGGCCAGCCAGGTGGCGGCCTCGCAGGCCACCACACCGCCGCCGACGATCAGTGTCCGTCGCGGCACTTCGGCCAGATTCGTGACATCGCGCGAGGTCCACGGACGCGCGGCCCGCAGTCCCGGCACGTCCGGGATGTTGGCCGTGGTGCCGGTCGCCAGAACCACCGCCTCCCGGGCGCGCAGCGTGCGGTCACCGACGTCGACCAGCCGCTCACCGACCAGCCTGCCCGCACCGCGCACTACTTCGATGCCGTTGTCGTGCGCCCAATCGGCTTGTGCGGAGTCGTCGTGGTTGTGCACGAATTCGTCGCGGCGACGCAGCACCGCGGCCACATCGAGTCCGTCGGCGCGCACCCCGGGCATGGCGCGGGCGCCGCCGAGCACATGTCCGGGCCGCAGTAGCGCCTTGCTCGGGATACACGCCCAATACGAGCATTCGCCGCCGACGAGTTCGCGCTCGACGATCGCGGCGGTGCGATCGCTACCCGCGATGGCGTAGGAGGCGGCGTTCTCCCCCGCCGGTCCGCCGCCGATGACGATGACGTCGAATTCGGTGGTCTGCACGGGGCGCTACTGGAGGTAGCCCTCGACCTGACGGGGCGAACTCACCTGCGTCGTATCCGGCGATTCACCCGCATCGATGCGGGCGCGCCGCTGGCGCAGCAGATCCCAGCACTGGTCGAGCATCACCTCGAGTTCGGCCAGTCGCTGCCGCTCCGATTTCGGATCCAGCTCGCCGCTCGTGGCCTGCGACCGCAGCTTGTGCTCCTGCTCGACCAATTCCTTGATACGCCCCAGGATGTCCTGTTCGGTCATACTGCCCACTCTACGGACCCGCGCCGCTGATCAGGCTTATTCGCTGTCGACAGTTGGTTCGGGCGCGCGTAACAGATAGGTGTCCATGATCCAGCCCTTGTCGGCGCGCAGGCGCTGCCTGCGTTCGGTGATCTGCGCTCCGACCTCGGCGATCGACCCTTCGATGAGCACCTGATCGGGCATGCCGAGATAGGCGCCCCACCAGATCCGGGTATCGCCGGGCAGCTCGGTGAACACGCAGTCCCCGTCGAGCATGACGACCGTCGATCCAGGGCCGAGCCCCTCGTCACGCAGGCGTCGTCCGGTGGTGATGTGCACCGGTTCGCCGACCCGGTGCAGCACCGTCCGATGGCCGGCGGCCAGAGCTTGCACGCTGGTCACGCCGGGGATGACGGCGTAGTCGAAGCTGATCGTCGCGCGTGCGAGCACCCGTTCGACCATGCGCAGGGTGCTGTCGTAGAGCGACGGGTCGCCCCAGACCAGAATCGCGCCGACCCCCTCGACCTGAGCGAACTCCGCTTCCAGCAGCAGCGAGCGGCGTTCGTGCCAGTCGGCGACCACCTCGCGGTAGTCCGCGCCGTCCATCGGGGTGCGCGCCCGCGGCGGATCGGCGATCTCGACGATCCGATACGGATGATCCATGTGCTCGGCCAGGATGGTGGTGCGCACATCCACCAGTTCCTGCTTCTCGGCGCCCTTGCCGATCACGAAGAACACCTCGGCCTCGCGCATGGCCTTGATGGCCTGCACGGTCACCTGGTCCGGGTCGCCGGCGCCGATGCCGATCACGTACAGCTTCCGCATGGGGCGAGCCTATGGGGCCCGGTCGAGCGCACCGACGCCGCCGGGGGTCGCCGCCCCGCGGCCGGGCTGGAAGTAAGGTCGAGGGCGTGGCCACCCCAGACACCCAGTACGAACAGCTGCTCCGTCAGGTGCTCACCTCCGGTACGCCGAAATCCGATCGCACCGGCACCGGCACTCGCAGCGTCTTCGGACATCAACTGCGCTACGACCTGTCGGCCGGGTTCCCACTGATCACCACCAAGCGCGTGCACCTGAAGTCGATCGTCTACGAATTGCTGTGGTTCCTGCGCGGCGATTCCAACGTGGGCTGGTTGCGCGAGCACGGCGTCACGATCTGGGACGAATGGGCCGCGCCGGACGGCGAGCTCGGCCCGGTCTACGGCGTGCAGTGGCGGTCGTGGCCTACCCCGGACGGCGGTCACATCGATCAGATCTCCCAGGTGCTGCGCACGCTGCGCGAGGATCCGGATTCGCGGCGGATGATCGTGACGGCCTGGAATGTGGCCGAGCTGGACAAGATGGCGCTGGCGCCGTGCCACGCGTTCTTCCAGTTCTACGTGGCCGACGGCAAGCTGTCGTGCCAGCTGTATCAGCGCAGCGCCGACCTGTTCCTCGGCGTGCCGTTCAATATCGCCAGCTACGCGCTGCTGACCCAGATGGTGGCCCAGCAGACCGGGCTCGAGCCGGGCGATTTCATCTGGACCGGCGGGGATTGCCATATCTACGACAATCACGTCGAGCAGGTCACCGAGCAGCTGACCCGCGAACCGTACCCGTTCCCCACGCTGAAGCTGCGCAAGGCGGCGTCGCTGTTCGACTACAGCTACGACGACATCGAGGTCGTCGACTACAAGCATCACCCGGCGATCAAGGCCCCGGTGGCCGTGTGAGTTCGGCACGCGTCATCGGCCTGATCTGGGCTCAAACCCCCGACGGGGTGATCGGCGTGGACAACCGCATCCCCTGGCGGGTCCCCGAGGACATGGCCAACTTCAAACAGGTCACCCTCGGCCATCCGGTGGTGATGGGCAGACGCACCTGGGATTCGCTGCCGCCGCGATTCCGTCCACTGAGCGGCCGGCGCAATATCGTGGTGACCAGACAGCCGGACTGGGCCGCCGAGGGCGCCGAACGCAGCGCGTCGCTCCCGGAGGCGCTCGCGCTCACCGCACCCGACGATGTGTGGATCATGGGCGGCGGCGAAATCTATCGCGCCGCAATGGAGTACGCCACCGAGCTGCTGGTCACCGAGATCGACCTGGCCGTCGCGGGCGACGCCTACGCACCGTCGGTCGACTCGCACTGGCAGGCCGACGCCGACACGCCGTGGCAGCAGTCGAGTGCGGGCCCCCGCTACCGGATCCGCAGATTCACCCGACGCCGCTGAATACCGCGCACGGCAGTCCCGCTTCGACCGCGCAACCGACGCAAAACGCCCGAGCGCCGGTGACGGGTCGGGCATACTCAGCGATATCGGCCCCGAACACCAGCCCTGTTCCGGGTGTGATCTGCGAAAGGCAGTCCATGGACAAGAAATCGCTGACCGCGGTAGCTCGCCAGCAACTCAAGCTGGCCGCTACAGCCACGAGCGGCCGTAGCTCGCAAACGATCTACGGCGGCCACGCGCAAACACTGCGCCAGACCGTCGTCGGTCTCAGTGCGGGCCAGAGTCTGGCCGAACACGACAACTTCGGCGATGCCACCCTGCTGGTGCTCAGCGGCACCCTGACCTTGATCAGCGGCGCCAACGAATGGAAGGGCTCGGCGGGCGATCTGCTCGTGGTCCCCAAGGCAAGGCACAGCGTCAAAGCCGTCGACGACGTGGCCTTTCTGCTGACCGTCGCGAAATAGCGCGCCGCCGTAGGTGAGGCTTACGAAACAGCAACGCGCGGCCCATGATCCGGGTGAGCCTTAACACGCCCTCGCCCAATCGCTGCGGTCAGCACGCTCGCAGCTACTAGGCTTGTCGATCATGGGTGAGCCGCAGCCGATCCTCCAACCGCTCACACCGTCCGCGATCTTCCTCGTCGCCACCATCGACGAGGGTGGCGAAGCGGCGGTGCGCGACCTGCTCGCAGATCTCGCGGGCCTGCGCCGTTCGGTGGGATTCCGGCTGCCCGGCGCCGGACTGACCTGCATCGTCGGTATCGGCTCGAAGGCATGGGACCGGCTCTTCTCCGGTCCACGCCCCGCCGAGCTGCACGAGTTCCCCGGGTACGCGGGCCCGCGTCACCAGGCCCCGGCCACCCCGGGTGATCTGCTGTTCCACATCAGAGCAGAGGTGCACGACGCCTGCTTCGAGCTGGCCATGGCGATCGGCAAACGGCTCGACGGCGCGGCGACCATCGTCGACGAAACCACCGGCTTCCGCTACTTCGAACAGCGCGATCTACTCGGCTTCGTGGACGGTACCGAGAACCCGGAGGGCGCGCTCGCCGGTTCTCCGGCGGGCCGGGTGGCGCTGGTCGGCGACGAGGACCCCGATTTCACCTGCGGCAGCTACGTCATCGTGCAGAAATACGTGCACAAGATGAGCGAATGGGCGGCAACCTCGGTCGAGGAGCAGGAACGCGTCATCGGGCGCACCAAGCTCGACGATTTCGAGCTGCCCGATGAGGTGAAACCGGCCAACTCGCACGTCGCGGTGAACACCATCGTCGACCCTGACGGCACCGAACGGCAGATCCTGCGGGCCAATATGCCCTTCGGCAGCATCCGCGACAACGAGATGGGCACCTACTTCGTCGGCTACTCGGCCACGCCGAGCGTCACCGAGCAGATGCTGATCCGCATGTTCCTCGGCTCCGACGAGGCCGCCTACGACCGGATACTGGACTTCTCCACCGCCGTCACCGGTGGCCTGTTCTTCGTTCCCGCCCAAGACTTCCTCGACGATCTGCCCGACCCACCAGGGGCGTCACCGGCAGACGACGCCACCCCCGCCGCACCTGCCGCCGACGGCTCTCTCGGTATCGGCACGTTGAAAAGGAGCAGTTAAGACATGAACAACCTGCATCGTGAACTCGCGCCGATCACCTCCGAGGCCTGGTCGGCGATCGAGGAAGAGGCCACCCGTACCTTCAAGCGGCATATCGCGGGCCGCCGTGTCGTCGACCTGTCCGGTCCGCACGGCACCGACTACTCCGCCGTCGGCCTCGGCCGCACCGCGCCCATCGCCGCCCCCGACGACGGCGTGCAGGCCCGGCAGCGACTGGTCGCACCGCTGGTGGAACTGCGGGTGCCGTTCACGCTCTCGCGCGAGGAACTCGACAATGTCGAGCGCGGCGCCGAAGACGCCGACCTGGATCCGGTGAAGGACGCCGCCAAGCGCATCGCCTGGGCCGAGGACCGCGCCATCTTCGAGGGCTACCCGGCCGCCAACATCACCGGCATCCGGGCCAGCGCATCGAACGAGCCGGTCGCGGTGCCGAGCGATCCGCGCCTGGTGCCCGAGGCGGTCGCCCAGGCCCTGAGCGAACTGCGCCTGGCCGGTGTCGACGGTCCCTATTCGGTGCTGCTGAGCGCCGACCTCTACACCGCCGTCAGCGAGACCTCCGACCACGGGCATCCCATCCGCACCCACATCGAGCGCCTCATCCCCGAGGGCGAGATCATCTGGGCGCCCGCCATCGACGGCGCGTTCGTGCTCACCACGCGCGGCGGCGATTTCGATCTCCAGATCGGCCAGGATCTCTCGATCGGCTACCTGAGCCACGACGCGGAATCGGTCCAGCTGTACTTCCAGCAGAGCCTGACCTTCCTCGTCTACACCGCCGAGGCGGCCGTCGCGCTACAAGCCTGAGCGGTCTACTGGTGGCGACGTCCGCGCCACGGCAGTATGGTCCTGACCAGCCAGTTGCGGTAGCGGACGGAGACGAGATGACGTTGGTGCACGCGGGCGTGGTGCCCACCAGGCGCGCGATGATCTACGGCGTGCTCGGCATCGCGGTCACGGTCGCGCTGTGCCTTGGCACCATCGCCGCGTTCGGGATGAACCGCGTGTTCACCGGGCTGCTGGCCGGTGCGATCGCCGGTGTGGCGGTGCTCGTCGCGCTGTTCACCCGTGACGCCGTCGTGCTCACCGAAGGCGCCATCTATCGCCGCACCCCCTGGGCCGAAACCAGCATCGACTGGGACCGCGTGGTCGCGGGCCGCTTCACCCTCGACGAGCGCGCCCGCTGGTCGCTGGCGCTGGATCTGGTCGGCGGCGACGAAGAACACGGCGAACTCGTGCTGCTGTCGATCCCGCCGGTGAGCGGCCCGGTGTCGAGCGCCTACGACATGCGCAAACGGGAACAGGTGGACCAGATTCGGAACATGCTGCGCCGCAAGAAGATTCCGGTGATGGTGTTGCCGGAGATCGCGGGGGCGTTGCACGAGCACTGGAATATCGCGCCACCTACGCACTGAGGTGAGTGGCCGGGTGCACCGTCCTCGGATACGTTGGCAATCGTGTCGATGATGAAGGGCGCCAACGTCGCTGTTCCACAGGCCGCGGTTCGCGTCGAATTGGGATGGCGATCCGGGCCCGGCGTTCCCGACGCGGATGCATCGGCCTTGCTGCTGGCCGGCGGTAAGGTCCGGTCCGACAACGATTTCGTGTTCTACAACCAGCCCGCGCATCCGTCGGGGGCGGTGCGGCACGAAGGGAAGCAGCAGGGGTCGCAGGTCATCGATGTGCTTGCCGTGCAGTTGGATCGGGTCGAACCCCAGATCGATTCCGTCGTCATCGCCGCCTCCGCCGACGGCGGCACCTTCGCCCAATTCCACGGGCTGTACGTGCGACTGCTCGATTCCGCGAATGGCACCGAGATCGCGCGCTTCGACAGCACCGGCGCCACCAGCGAAACCGCGTTCGTGCTCGGCGAGCTCTACCGCAGGCAGGGCGGGTGGAAGTTCCGCGCGGTCGGGCAGGGCTACGACACCGGACTCTCCGGCCTCGCCACCGATTTCGGCATCTCGGTCGACGACGATCCGGCCCCGGCGCCACGATCCGCGCCGACACCCGCACCTGCGCACCCACCCACGCCCGCACCTGCGCCCCCGCCGGCCCCCACACCAGTGCCTCCGCCGGCCCCCACACCTGCGCCCCCACCTCCGCCCGCGGGCGCGATGCAGGCTCCCACGCAGACTCGCGGGAGCAATCGGTCCATCAGCATGACGAAACTGTCGCTCACCAAGGACGACCCGTCCGTCTCGCTCACCAAGCGCGGCGCCACCAGCGGCACGATGCGGGTGAATCTGAACTGGTCCAGTGGAAAGCAGGGGCTGTTCGGCACCCGCCGCGGCACCGCCATCGACCTCGATCTGTGCTGTATGTGGGAGTTGGCCAACGGCAACAAGGGGCTCGTGCACGCGGTGGGCAGTTTCGGCTCCCTCGACGCCGAACCGTATGTGCGGCTGGACAAGGACGATCGCACCGGCAATGCGGCCACGGGTGAGAATCTCGACATCAACCTCGATCACACCGCCGATTTCCGCCGCCTGCTGGTGTACGCGACGATCTACGCGGGCGCGCCCGACCTTCGCGGCGTCGAGGCGACGGCGACGTTGTATCCGGTGGGATCGCCGCCGATCGAGATGAATGTCGGCGGTTGCACCGACAATTCGAAGGCGATTGTGCTGGCGCTGATCGAGAATGTCGGCGGCGAGCTCGTCGTCCGGCGCGAGGGCGTCTTCGTGCAGCCGCCGGTGGACCCGCCACGGTGGGTGAACAAGGCCGTCGACCAGGCCTATGGGTGGGGCCTGTCGTGGGTCCCGGCCAAGGGCAAGTCCTGAGTCAGCCGATCCGGGCGAGGAGGGCACCCGCGTCGGCCCGTACCGAGTCCAGCGGACCCGGCCAGCCGAGCACGCGCAGCACCGCGTCGGAGATGTCCGAGCGGGCGTTCGCCGGCGCGGCGCCGTGATCGGACCGAATGCTGATCACGGTTTCGACCATGCGGAACGGCAAGGTGGTCGCGGAAGGCACACCGGCCGACCCCGCCTCGGCGACCACCTCCGCGGCCAGCTGTTCGTAATGGGTGCGCAGCTCGTCGCGCCGCAGCCGGAACGAGGCGAAGCGCTCCCCGCGCAGCTCCGGTAGTAGATACAAGGCACCGAGATTCCACCGCGACGCACAGAGTTGATCCACGTCCGACCACGCCAGGGCATACAGCCGGACCGGTGCAGGCTCGTCCGTCTCGCGCAGCCGCGCGGCCAAAGCCAATGGCGCGGCGATGGTTTCGGCGAGCAGCGCGTCGAGAATGTCGTCTTTGGCGGCGAAGTGGTGGTACAGCGAGGCCTGCCTGATACCGACGGCGTCGGCGATCCCCCTGGTCGAGGTGCTGCCGTAGCCGTTGCTGGTGAACAGCTCGGCGGCGGCGTCGAGGATTTCCGCACGCGGTGTGCTGCCCCGGCGCAAGCGTTGCTCGACGCGCGGACGTCCTGGACCGAGATTGACCACGTCCTCATTCTCGCATCGCGGCGACCGCGGCCCGTGCACGCGAGCAGCCCGCTCGCGGTGCGTACTGCCCGACAGTGAGGTTTCTGTCATTCGATAGAAAAACCGGAAACGCAGAAGTTACCGGGGGACCTCCAACCGATACACGCAGGTCACCGAAAGCGCGATCGCGGCCGCAAAACTATCGACTGATAGTTATTGGCGCTCGCCGAAGGACATCCGCACATGGCCACCACAGTCGACACCCGCCCCGCCGATCCGCCCGATCACGGCTCCGACAGTGCCGATCTCGCCGATTTCGGCTACCAGCCCGTCCTGCACCGCAAGCTCGGGCGCTATGCCTCCTTCGCGGCAGGATTCTCGTTCGTCTCCATCCTCACCACGATCTTCCAGTTCTTCGGCTTCGGATATTCGTTCGGCGGTGCCGCGTTCTTCTGGACCTGGCCGATCGTGTTCCTCGGCCAGCTCATGGTCGCGTTGAACTTCGCCGAGCTGGCGGCCCGATACCCGCTGTCGGGATGTATCTATCAGTGGTCGCGGCGGCTCGGCGGCGCGGTCGTCGGCTGGTTCGCGGGATGGCTGATGATCATCGCGCGGGTGGTCACCGCGGCCGCGGCGGCCATCGCACTCCAGGTGGTGTTGCCCTCGATCTGGAGCGGATTCCAGATCATCGGCTCCGACACCGCGCTCACCTCGTCGTCCGGTGCGATGAACGCGGTGCTGCTCGGCACCGCGTTGATGGCACTGACCACGCTGATCAATGTCATCGGCATCGATCTCATGGCGCGGATCAACTCGATCGGGGTCACCATCGAGATCGTCGGCGTGCTGGCGATCATCGCGCTGTTCTTCGCCGACACCGAACGCGGTCCGGGCGTTGTCCTGGAGACCGAACACGCCGCGCCCGGGCCGTATTGGGCGGCGTTCCTGGTGGCCGGGCTTATGGCGGCCTACGTCATGATCGGATTGGATTCGGCCGGTGAGCTCGCCGAGGAGACCAAGGACCCGCGCCGGGTCGCGCCACGGATGATCCTGACCGCCCTGACGGTCTCGGCGATCGGTGGCGGATTGATGCTGCTCGGCGCGCTGATGGCCGCACCGAGCCTGTCCGACGGCGCCCTGGCCGCGGACGGGCTGGCCTACGTGATCACCGCCAAGTTGAACAGCACCGCGGGCAAGGTGCTGCTCGGTTGTGTCGCGATCGCGATCATGGTGTGCACGCTGGCCATTCAGACCGCCGGGTCGCGGTTGATCTTCTCGATGGCACGCGACGGGAAGCTGCCGTTCGCCCGTGCGCTGTCGGTTGTGCACCCCCGCTTCGGCACGCCGGTACTGCCCGCGGTGGTGTTCGGTGTGCTCGCCATCGCTTTGCTGCTGGTGAATCTCGGCAACGCGGCCATCTTCGCGACCCTGGCCAGCGTCTGCATCGTGACGCTGTATCTCGCCTATCTCCTGGTGACGGCGCCGCTACTGGTGCGCCGCTGCTTCGGCTGGCCATCCGGTGAGCAGGCGGGCGCGCGCACCGGCTTGTTCACGCTCGGCCGCTTCGGAATTCCGGTGAATGTGCTCGCGGTGCTCTGGGGCGTGGCGATGGTGGTGAATCTGGCCTGGCCGAGGGCCGAGGTGTACACGCCGGACGGCGGGTCCTGGGTGATGCGCTGGGCCGCACCGCTGTTCGTGCTCGCCACGCTCGCGGCGGGCGCGCTGGTCTATCGGGTTGTCGGTCGCTCTGGTGCCGTCGCCGCACCCCTGACCACCGAAGCGACGCCTGAACCGCTGACCCGATAGCCGCACTGAGCCGTTCGCGTGAACGACCTACAGCCGAACCCACTGTCCGCTCGCCCAATACGGCGATCCTGCCTCGAATTGCCCACCACTACCCGCGATCCCTATCGAGGAGAAGCGATGACTCGAACAACCTCATCGACCAGCGGCGCCCGAGCCCACGCCCGCGCCCAGGCGGCCACAGCGGCCGTCGCCGGACCCGACCTGCCACCCGGCCTGGACCCGGAGTCTCTCACCTTCGCCCAGCGCGTCCCGGCCGACGGCTACACCAACGTCGTGCTCGGCCGCGGCACCCGCCTTCGTTTGGCCGATCCGGACGGCGCGGCCTGTGCCCATGTGGTGCTCGCGCGGGCGGGTGCGCCGTGGGAGCGGCTCAA
This sequence comes from Nocardia cyriacigeorgica NBRC 100375, assembly GCF_000308555.1. Taxonomy (GTDB): domain Bacteria; phylum Actinomycetota; class Actinomycetes; order Mycobacteriales; family Mycobacteriaceae; genus Nocardia; species Nocardia cyriacigeorgica. The sequence goes on from NZ_BAFY01000216.1 coordinate 12,021, forward strand.
TGTCGCCGACACCATGAAGGTCCCCTGGCAGGCCTATCTCGGCCCCGGTCATCCCCTGCTGTCGGACCAGGGCCGGGTGCTCGCGACCATCGTCACCGACGATTCCGGCAGCCACGACGCGCTGTGTGGTCCCTCGGACTCCGGCCGGAGCCTGCTGCGCATGGCCGGAGCCAAGCAGGGATTGGCCCCACGCGATATCGCAGCGCCCGTGTCGCTCTTCCGTGGAGTGCGGGTGGGTGACGACGGCGGCCTCACGGCAACGGGCAACCGGGCACCCGGTGCCGCTGTCGAGCTGATCCTCCATCTTCCGCTCATCGTGCTGATCGCGAACGCCGCGCACGCGCTCGACGGCAGGCCGGTCACCGACCTCGATGTGCTGGCGTGGCCCGCCCCTGCCGATCTCGGCGTAATGCACAACACCGATCCCGAATACCGCCGCGCCGTCGAGAACACCGAAAACGCATGGGCGGCCGCCCTCGACGCGAAGGACATCGCATGACCGACACCCTGTCTCGCACCATCCTCAGCGACCACCTGGTCGAGGCCTGCGCGCCGTGGTCGGCGATCGTCCACGCCGGCGAGTACCTCGAGATCATCGACCTGCACGGCAACCAAGCCGTCGATTGCCTGCTCTACGCGGCAGACGATCACGCCGACCGCTACAGCGCGCAGGCCACCGTCGCCGCTCAGCGCAATATCTTCCTCACCACCGGCAGCGTGCTGCGTACCGATAACGGCACCCGCCTGATGACGGTGGTCGCCGACGAGGTGGGCAACCACGACACCCTCGCCGGTGCCTGCTCCCAGGAATCGAACACCCTGCGCTACGGCCACCACACCCGCCATCAACACGCCTGCGTGGAGAACTTCCTCGCCGAGGGCATGCGCTGGGGCCTGGGCAAACGCGATCTCGTGTCGAATATCAACTGGTTCATGAACGTGCCGGTGGAGGCCGACGGCACCCTCGGCATCGTGGACGGCCGGTCCGCGCCGGGCAAACGGGTGACCCTGCGCGCCGAGACCGACACCTTGGTGCTGGTGTCGAACTGCCCGCAGATCAACAACCCCTGCAACGGCTTCGAGCCGACGCCGGTCCGCATGGTGGTGTCGCGATGACCATCCTCGAGCCCGCTCCGGTCACCACGCCGGACGCCACGGCGCCGGTCCACCAGGTCGAGGTGGTCCGGCCCGGTGCGATGACCACCGTGCAGGACTGGCCAGGACGTATCGGGTTCTGGCATGTCGGGGTGCCACCGTCGGGTCCGATGGACGATGTGTCGTTCCGGCTCGGGAACCGGGTGCTCGGCAATCCCGAGGGCGCGGCGGGGCTCGAGTGCACTCTCACCGGCCCGGCGCTGCGGTTTTCCGCGGCGACCTGGGTGTGCGTCACCGGCGCACCGGCGCAGGTGACCGTGGACGGTGTCGCGGTGGGGCAGTGGCGAACCATCGAAGTCCCCGCGGGCGCCGTACTCGAGGTGGGCGCCATCCGAGGACCCGGTCTGCGCGCCTACATTCTGCTGTCGGGCGGCTTCGCGCTACCCGAATACCTGGGCAGCTCGGCCACTTTCACACTCGGCAAGTTCGGCGGCAGCACCGGTGGGACGCTGCAAGCCGACGAACTGCTGCCCCTGGGGCCTGGTCACGCACCCCGCGCCACCGCGGTACCGGCCGACGATCGGCCGGTCATGTCGCGACGCTGGGAACTCGCCGTCACCGAGGGCCCGCACGGTGCACCGGAGTTCTTCACGCGCGCCGACTTCGACACCATCATCGGCACCGATTACGAGGTGCATTTCAATTCCGACCGCACCGGCGTCCGGCTCATCGGGCCCAAACCCGAGTGGGCGCGCACCGATGGCGGCGAGGCCGGGCTGCATCCGTCGAATATCCACGACACGCCCTATTCGGTTGGCGCACTGGATTTCACCGGCGATACCCCGATTCTGCTCGGTCCGGATGGTCCCAGTCTGGGCGGCTTCGTCTGCCCGGTCACGGTGATCGCGGCGGATCGGTGGAAGCTCGGACAGCTGTGCCCGGGCGATTCGGTCCGGTTCGTGCCGATCCGAGCGGAGCGCGCCGCGCCGATGTCCGCACTCGGCCCGGCTCGACGGGCCGGCTGGCAGCCGGTGCTGTCGACCGGCGGCGACGGTGACGACGGCATCCTCCGTCGCACCGACGCCGACGACGACACCGCCGTCACCTACCGGCGCGCGGGCGACGACGGCGTGCTCATCGAATACGGCGCCATGACATTGGATCTCGGCCTGCGCGCCCGCGTGCACGCCCTGCACGAGCACCTACTCGAGCTCGCGCCACGCGGGATCGTCGATCTGACGCCGGGTGTTCGGTCACTGCAGGTGAAGGTGGATCCCGCGGTCCTGCCGGTGCGGATGCTGTTGGATCTGCTCGCCGAGGCCGAACAACAGCTGCCCGCCTCGGACGCGCTCGTGGTGCCGAGCCGGACCGTCCATCTGCCGCTGTCCTGGGACGATCCGTCGACCAGGGAGGCGATCACCCGGTATATGCACGGAGTCCGCGCTGACGCACCGTGGTGCCCGTGGAATATCGAGTTCATCCGGCGGATGAACGGCCTGGCCTCGGTCGAGGACGTCTATCGCACCGTCTTCGACGCCGAGTATCTCGTGCTCGGTCTCGGCGATGTGTATCTCGGTGCGCCGGTCGCGACTCCGACCGATCCGCGGCATCGGCTCGTCACCACCAAATACAACCCGGCCCGCACCTGGACGCCCGAGAACGCGGTCGGCATCGGCGGCGCCTACCTGTGCATCTACGGGATGGAAGGTCCCGGCGGATACCAGTTCGTCGGTCGCACGACCCAGGTGTGGAACCATCGCGGCACCGGAACGCCTTGGCTTCTCCGATATTTCGATCGGATCCGCTGGTATCCGGTCGAGCCGGACGAACTGCTGGACCTGCGCGCCGATTTCGCGTCGGGGAACGTGCGTCTGCGCACCGACGACGGTGAATTCCGCCTCGCCGACTACCGGCGCTTCCTCGCCGACGAAGCCGATTCCATCGCCGAATTCCGCGCCATGCAGGCAGAGGCCTTCGCCGCCGAACGCCAGTCGTGGCGTACGGCGGGCGAGCTCGCGGAGGCGCTGCCCTGAGCGGGTCAGCGCAGGTCGCGGAAGAACTCCCGAATATCGGAGGTGAGGAGCACGGGCTCCTCGAGGGCGGCGAAATGACCACCGCGGTCGACGTCGATCCACCGGGTGATCGTGTCGGCACCGCCCGCGTACTTGCGGATCGCGACGTCATGGGCGAATACGATCACCCCGGTGGGCACCCCCGAATTCTGTTTCTCGGCACCCCACGGTGCGTCCTGCGCGTATCCGACGTAGGCCGCGGAACCGGCCGTGCCGGTGAGCCAGTACAGCATCACGTTGGTCAGCAGCCGGTCCCGGTCGATGATCTTGTCCGGGTTCACCGGGCGCGGATGGGTCCATTCCCGGAATTTGTCCATGATCCAGGCCAATTGGCCGACCGGTGAGTCGACCAGCCCGTAGGCCAAGGTCTGCGGGCGGGTCGACTGGATCGAGATGTAGCCGAATTCCTCCCGCATGAACGCCTGGGTGCGGCGCACCCGGTCACGTTCCAGGTCGGTCAGCGTCGCCAATTCTTCCTCCGCCAGCGGCAGCGGCAGAAAGTCGCCCACCCCGCCGTTGACGTGCACGCCCGCCACCCGGTCCGGTGCCACGCGACCGACCTCCGGGCTCACCGCGGCGCCGATATCGCCGCCCTGCACGCCGAAGCGCTCATAGCCGAGCCGCGACATCAATTCCGCCCAGGCCGCCGCGATCCGCTCGACCGTCCAGCCGGCCTCGGCGACCGGACCGGAGAACCCGAACCCGGGCAGCGCCGGGATGACCACATGGAACGCGTCGGCCGGGTCACCGCCGTGGGCGCGCGGGTCGGTGAGCGGGCCGATCAGGTCGAGGAATTCGACGATGGAACCGGGCCAGCCGTGGGTCAGGATCAGCGGCAACGCGTCCGGTTCGGGCGAGCGGACATGCAGGAAGTGGATCCGCTGCCCGTCGATCTCGGTGGTGAACTGCGGGAATGCGTTGAGTGTGCGTTCGGCGGCCCGCCACTCGTAGTCATTGCGCCAGTAGGTGACCAGCTCACGCAGCCAGCCGGTGGGCACGCCGGTGTCCCAGTCGTCGCCGGGCAGCGGTGCGGGCCAGCGGGTGGCGTCGAGCCTGCGGTGCAGGTCGTCGAGGTCGCTCTGCGGGATGTCGATCCGGAACGGGGTGATGGTCATGAGAACTACCGTAGGAACCAGTTAGGGCAGCTTCCGCCCTAACTGTGCGGCAGACTGCAAAATATGCGGGAAACCTCGGCGCGGCTATTGCGCCTGCTGTCGCTGTTGCAGATGCATCGCGAATGGACCGGCACCGGCCTGGCCGCCGAATTGGGGATCGACATCCGCACCGTGCGCCGCGATATCGACAAGCTGCGCGACCTCGGATATCCGGTCGAAGCGGCCCGCGGGGTCGCCGGGTACCGGCTCGGCGCGGGCACCGAACTGCCGCCGCTGCTGCTCGACGACGACGAGGCCGTCGCGGTCGCGATCGGCCTGCGCACCGCGGCCGGCGGGACAATTTCCGGAATCGAAGACAGTTCGCTGCGGGCGCTGACGAAGCTGGAGCAGATGCTGCCCTCCCGGTTGCGTCATCGGGTGCGCACCCTGCTCGCGGCGACGGTGAGTGTCGGCGCCGGTGGCCCAACGGTCGACCCCGATGTCCTCACCGCTATCGCCGGTGCCATCCGCGACAAGCACCGCCTGCGCTTCGACTATCGCAGCCACGACGGCACAACGACAGTGCGCCTCACCGAACCACACCGCCTCGCCCACACCGGCCGCCGCTGGTACCTCGTCGCCTGGGACGTCGACCGCGTCGACTGGCGCACCTTCCGCGTCGACCGATTACAGCCCCGCACTCCTACTGGCCCCCGATTCACGCCCCGCGAGGCCCCCGACATCGACCTCGCCGGCTATGTCTCCAGCAACGTCTCCGTCGCCCCGTACCGCTACCCGGCCCGGGTCACCATCGGCGTCCCAGCCGACTCCGCCGCCGACCGCGTCCCGCCCACCATCGGGGTCATCGAACCGATCGACGCCGAATCCTGCCTGCTGCACACCGGTTCCAACTCACTCGACGAACTGGCGATCTACCTGGCCCTGTTCGACCTGCCGATCCGCATCGACGAACCTCCGGAATTGATCGCCCGCGTCCGCGAACTCACCGCTCGGTTGAGTGCGGCCGTCGAGTGATCCGCTCGCATGCGACCGGCCACATCGACGCCGAGGAGCGGAAAGTGATCGCGCGCCGGGACGGCGGTTGACCGGATGAGCGCCGCTTCCGATCCCGTGCTGCCGTCCTCGTCGGCGGCTGCCCGGAAACCCGCCGTGAGGTGACGCCGGAGGCGGAGCGTTTCGCGCGCCAGTACGAGCAGTGCTCGCGCCGGGTTCGCGAAATCACCGACCGTTGAGCAAGTTAATGGACATCGGACCGGCGTACGCATCGTCGCCTTGTTGCCACGGTGACGCCGTAGCTACGAATTATCTTGTGGCGACGCCCGATCGGCGAGGCCGTCCAGGATGACGTTCAAACCGGCGTTGAACTCGGTTGCGGGTGGGACCGATTGTGCGTCCCCTGCTGTCTGCGAGAGCAAGGGGAACTCCTGGGGGGATAAGGCAGCCATGACCGCGGTGCCTTTTCCCGAAAGAGCGGCGTAGTGCTCGTTTTGGAGGAAGCCGAGCAGGTAGGCGATGAGGGTGCGTTGGGCTATGACGCGGTCGGTGCCGGTGAGGCCGGCGTCGGTGAGAGCCGAGAGCATGGCTTCGATGAGGTCGAGGGAGCCGCGGGCGGACTGGCGGTGGCGCAGGATCAGGGGCACGGCGGCGGGGTGTTCGGCCGAGGCCTGGCGGGTGCGGTCGAGGAGTGATCGGATGCGGTCGCGCCAGTCGAGGCCGGGCGGAAGGGTGAGGTCGATGGCGGCGAAGATGCGCTGGACGACGAGGACCTCGAGGGCGGCGCGGTCGGCGACGTAGCGGTAGAGGGCCATGGTTGCCATGCCGAGTTCCTTGGCGACCGCGCGCATGGTGAGGGCGTCGAGGCCGTCGCGGTCGATCACGGCGAGAGCGGCGCCGGTCAAATCGTCGGTGGTCAGGGAACGGGGGCGGGGCACGGATTGACAGCGTACGCGATACGCGCATACTTGGACGTAGGCGTACTTTGTACACTTAAGGAGCTCAGATGCCGTTCCCCAGCACTGTCAGCAGCCGCCGGCTCGTCACCGTGACCGGCGATCCGGTGCCGATACCCGATCCCGATTGCCTGATCCACCTGCAATTCCGCAGATTCGCCGGATGCCCGGTGTGCAATCTGCATCTGCGGTCGATCGTCAACCGGCTCGATGAGATCACCGCGGCGAATGTCCGCGAGGTCGTCGTCTTCCATTCCAGTGCCGCGGCACTGCTGAAATACACCGCCGACCTGCCGCTGGCCGTGATCGCCGACCCCGACCGCCGTCTCTACCGCGAGTTCGGTGTGGAATCCGCGCCGCGCGCCCTGCTCGATCCGCGGGCATGGCCGACCATCCTCCGTGCCATCGCCCGTGAGGTGCGTGCGTCCCGGAAGCCCGGTCACATCGCGCCGCCGGGCAAGCCGGAAGGAGGACGCCTGGGGCTGCCCGCCGATTTCCTCATCGCACCCGACGGCCGTGTCGTGGCGAGCAAGCATGGGGCGCACGCGGATGACCAGTGGTCGGTCGACGAACTCCTGTCCCATGCCACGAAGACCGAGGTGTATCGGTGAGCTTCGCTCGTCCCCGTCTCGCCCGCGTCGTGTGCGCCGTTCTGGTCTTCGTCCTCGTCGTCATCACAACCCTGCTGCCCCCGAAGGAGATCCGCTCATGATGACCATCGATCTGTACGTGTCCGACCCCACCCTGACCGGCGAGCGGGGCCACGCCCTTGCCGCGCACGTCCTGCACACGATCACCGCAGCGGATTCCGCACCGGACGAGGTGATGGCGCGCGCCCGCGAGTTCACCCACGTCCTCGTGCACCAACCCGCCGCCTGGACCACTGGTGGACCGAGCCTGTCCGACGCGCCGCGCTACCTGGCCCGGGTCACCGTCCCAGGATCATGGGCGGGTCCAGGATTCGGCGACGGAATCATCCCGCTGATCACCGACGCCATCGCCGAATTCGAAGGCGATCCGCAGCGCCTGCGCAACGACCCGCATTGCGTGGTACAGATCCTCGGCGTCCGCGAACACAACCTCGGCACCACCGGCCGCACCACCACCGCCACCGAACTCACCAAGATGATGACCGCCGACTACGACAGCGACGCCGACACCCGCGACATCCCCGAAGGCTACGGCGTCGACCCCGTCTGCGGCATGACTCTCGAAATCGCCACCGCGGAATTCACCCTCACCCACAACGGCGAGACCCGGGTCTTCTGTGCTCCGGTCTGCCGCAAGGTCTTTGCCGAGGAACACGCCCTCACATAAGCGTGCCGGCTTGGCAGCTGATCACCGACTCCGCTCCGCCGCAGAGACCAGGAACGGCGCGGAGTCGGCGATCCACGCGATCGCCTCGTGCCACCGATGCGTGCTCATCCGCCTCCTTCAAGGCAAGAGGGCGGCCGGGTCGATCGTGACGTCGAACGGGCTCCGCAAGGTGACCTTCTCCCCTGCCGGCACCCGATGCGTTTGTTCGTAGGTGTTATCGCTGCCGAGGACGTGGGCGAAGAGGACCGGCAATTCCTCCCCTGGCAACCGGCCCTTGAAGGAGTTGATCTCGAATCGCCAGTAGTTGGGGATGCCCGCGGCCGCGTAGAGCACAGGTTTGACCATGCGGTCTTGCAGAGTCGTAGAGGCGGAGACCACCTCGACGGCCAGCTGGACCTGTTCGACTGGAATCCCACGCGCATCCCACGGGATCGGCTCGGTTGCGACGATGACGTCGGGGATGGGCTCATCGTCGCCGATCAGTATCCCCACTCCTCCGAGGGCCACGAACGTCGTCGGCGCCGCATCGTCCAGAACTCGCAGCAGCCGTTGTATCAGGACTTGATGCCGCGGCTCGGGTACAGGACTGACGACCAGCTGGCCGTTGAGCACCTCGTAGCGCAGGCCGTTCTCCGGTAGACCGTCGAGATCGGCAGCCGTCCAGCGGCCTGCACCCGCAGCAGGTCCGAGCATGCGACGCACCTCCTACCCACCGCGTTTGCAGCCGTCCGTGATCGTCGAGCGTCGACACAATAGCGCCAGCAAGCTGAACACCGTGAGCGCTCACCCGAGTTCGGCGCCCGGGTACCCGGCAAGGTCAGCGGGCAGAGCCGGTGTGAGGGCTCGATCATCGCCTCACACCGGCTCGCGCCGGCGACTACCCTTCGCCCACGATCCGCACATCCCCAACCCCATCGGCCCCCTCGCCCGAGACCACGAACCAGTGCGTCACTTCCCCGTCCGCGATGTCGTCGGCGGGGTCGGCACCGGTCGGGAGGACCGAGAGGGCGCCGGCGGTGGCGGAGGTCAGGAACTCGTCGACGGCGGCGCGGCCGGCGCCCGCGGTGGTGAAGGTGGCCGACTCGTAGTCGATCTCGTTCACCTCGCGCAGGTGTTCGGCGCGGTCGAGTGCCTGAGTCTGGGTCAGGACCTCGGGTACGCCGTCGGTGAGCAGGACGACGGCCGGGTGGTCTTCGCCGAGGGGGCGGGCTCGGTCGGTGTAGGAGACCGGGTGGCCGGGGGCGGCGGTGAGTTCGGCGGCGATCTCGGGATCTGTCGGGTCGAGACCCGGCAAGCCGTCGGTCGTGCCGATGACGAATGCCGCTCCGGCGGAACGGATCTCCTCGGCGGACAGGCCGGTGGCGAAGAGCAGGGCGGCGCCTGCCTTCTGGACTGCCCAGGCCGCCACCACGGAATCCACCGAACGCGGCAGCGTCACCGCGACCACGTCACCGGGGCCGACCTCGCGGGCGATGAGCAGTCGCGCCAGCTGTGAGGACCGGCGGTCCAGCACCTGGAAGGCGATCTCCTCGTCGCCGGCGAGCAGCGCGGGCGCCTGCGGATCCTCTTCGACCACCTCGGCCAGCACCTTGGCGACAGTGCGGGCGCCGACCCGGCCGACCGGTTCCGGTGCGGCCGTCGCGGCGGCGATCCCGGAGTCGGCGAGCAGGCGGGCCCGCTCCCCGGCATCGAGGATGTCGATATCGCCGACGAGTCCGGCCGGGTCGCCGACGAGTGCGTCGAGTACCCGCTGCAACCTGGTCGAGAGCACCTCGACCTCCTCGGCGGTGAACCGGCTGCGCAGGTACTTCAGCGTCAGCTCGATGGTCGACTCCGCGGTCACCAGCAGGGTCAGCGGATAGTGCGTGGCATCGTTGACGCCGACACCGGTCACCGACATGCCGTCGATGGAGCTGGCCGCCGAAATGGCTTCCTTGTCCATCGGATACGACTCGAACACCAGCAGCGTGTCGAACTGCGAGGCAGGCCCGGCCACCCGCTGGATATCGGTCAGCCCGATGTAGTGGTGGTCGAGCAGATCGGCCTGCTCGTGCTGCAAACCTTCCAGCAGTTCGCCGACGTTCTGGCGATCATCGATGCGCACCCGCACGGGCAGCGTGTTGATGAACAGGCCGACCATCGACTCCACGCCGGGCAGCTCCGCGGGACGACCCGACACCGTCGCGCCGAACACCACGTCGCCGCGGCCGGTGAGCCTGCCGAGCAGGATGCCCCACGCGGCCTGCACCAGCGTGTTCACCGTGACGCCGAGTTCGGCGGCGTGCTTGGTGAGCTTGCGGGTGCGGTCGGCGTCGATCTCGGTGATCAGCTTGCCGATCGAGTAGTCCTCGACCCCGCGCGGCTGCGGCGCCAGCTGGGTCGGCTCGCCCAGACCGTCGAGCGCCCGCGCCCAGGCCCGCAGCGATTCCTCGCGGTCACGCCCGGCCAGCCAGCCGAGGAAGTTGCGGTAGGAGGCCACCCGCGGCAGCGCGGTCTGATCGCCGCGCACCGCGTACAGCACCAGCAGATCCCGCATGAGCAGCGGCATGGACCAGCCGTCGAGCAGGATGTGGTGGGTGGTGATCGCCAGATGCCACTGGGTCTCGCCGGTGCGGAACAGGGTGAACCGCATCAGCGGCGGCACCGCCATATCGAAGTGCGTGGCCTGATCGGCGGCGATCCTGCGTTGCAATTCACCGAGGCGCTCGGCCTCGGGCAGCTCGCGCAGGTCCACCTCGGTCCACGGCGCCTCGACCTTGTCCAGCACCACCTGCACCACCTGCCCCGACGAATCGGTGACGAAGGCCGTGCGCAGGTTCGGGTAGCGGTCGATGATGCCCTGCGCCGCGGCCCGCAACCGCGAAACATCCAGGCTGCCACCGAGATCCACCACCGCTTGCATGGTGTAGACGTCGACGGTGGCCTGCGTCATCAGCGCGTGGAACAGCAGACCCGACTGCAGCGGCGACAGCGGCCACACCTCGGACAGCGCCGGGAACTGGCGCTCCCACTGCTCCAGATCGCTCTGGCCGACGTGCACCAGCGCCATATCCGACGGTGTGAAACCACCGGCGTCCGGGCGGCGGGCATGCGCGGCCAGCGCTTCGAGCGCGGCCACCCACAGGTCGGCGAACTCGCGCACTTGTTCGCGGGTCAGCAGCCCGGACGGGAACGCCAGCGACGCACCCAGCTCCGGTCCGTCGGCGCCGTCGGTGACGATGGCGTTGATGTCGAGCACCGCGTTGGCGGGCATGTCCCGATCCATCTCGACATCGAGGCGGCCGAGATCGTCCACCGGCACCCAGCCGACTTCGGTGAGTTCCTCGGGGATCTCACCGGCCGACATCCGGCCCAGGTAGTTGAAGCTGATCTGGCCGGTCGAACCGCCGGTGAGCTGTTCGGCGGTCTCGTCGTTGAGGTAGCGCAGCATGCCGTAGCCGAGGCCCTTGTCAGGCACGGCCAGCAGCTGCTCCTTGACCGACTTGACGATCGCCCCGAGCGCGGCGCCGCCGGCGAAGGCGTCGTCGAGATCGGCGCCGCCAAGGGCCAGCCGCACCGGGTAGGCCGCGGTGAACCAGCCGACCGTACGGGACAGGTCCGCACCCGGCACGACCTCTTCCTCACGACCGTGGCCCTCGAGCTTGATCAGCGCCGCATCGCCGCCGCGCCAGCGCGCGACCGCCATGGCAAGCGCCGACAGCAGGCCGTCGTTGACGCCGCCGCGGTACAGGCTCGGCACCGCGGTGAGCACGGCATCGGTGACCTCGGCCGACAGCGACACCTCGACCCGCTCGACGGTGGCGAAGGTGTCGACCTCGGGGTCGAATGCCCGCGCGCCGAGCTGTGGATCGGGTGTGGCCGTGACCTGCTGCCAGAACGGCAGTTCCGCGACCCGCTCGGGTTCGGCGGCCGCATCGACCAGGCTGTGCGCCCAGCGCCGCATCGAGGTGCCGTTGGCCGGCAGGCTCACCGGCTGACCGGCCGCCAGCTGCGACCACGCCACCGCGAAGTCCGGGATCAGGATGCGCCAGGACACGCCGTCGACCACGAAGTGGTGGGCGACGATCAGCAGCACATCGCGGCGGTCGCCGTCGAAGGCGAACCAGACGAACTGCGCCATCGCGGCACCGGCCGGATCCAACCTGCCAAGGGCAGCGTCGAATTCGGCGGTGGCCAGTTCGGTGAGTTCGGCCTCGGTGATGCCGGCGGGCGCGTCGACCCGATGCACCAGCGCGTCGACGTCGACCGCACCGCGTTCGAGCGCCTCGAACGTCCACGACTCGCCCTCGCGACGCAGCCGCGAGCGCAGCACGTCGTGGTGGTCGAACACGGCCGCGATGGTGGCGACCAGGGTCTGCCGGTCGATGCCGTCGGGCAGCCGCAGCGCCATGGACTGCGAGAACCGGTCGAAGGACGAGCCGCCCGACAGGATCTGCGCCATGATCGGCGTCAGCGGGATATCGCCGACTCCGCCGCCGGGCAGCTCCTCGAGCCGGATCTGGCCCGGCGCCGCGCCGAGCGTGGCGACCTCGGCCAGCGCGGCCACGCTGCGCCGCTCGAACACATCGCGCGGGGTGAACACCACACCGCGTGCCTTGGCCCGCGACACCAGCTGGATGGACAGAATCGAATCGCCACCGAGGGCGAAGAACGAATCGTCCACACCGATCTGGTCCACACCGAGCACCTCGGCGAACACCTCGGCGATGATCGCCTCGACCTCGGTGACCGGCGCCCGGAATTCGCGCGGCGCGAGCTGCGGTTCCGGCAGCGCCTTGCGGTCGAGCTTGCCGACCGGCGTCAGCGGGATCTCGTCGAGCACCACGATCGCCGACGGCACCATGTGCGGCGGCAGCGAGCGCGAGACGAACTCGGTCAGCCGCTCGGTGTCGATCTCGTGGCCGGGGGTCGCGAGCACATACGACACCAGGATCGTCGCGCCCGCATCGGTCTCACGGCCCAGCGTGATCGCGAACTCCACGTCGGGATGCTTGCCGAGCGCGGTGTCGATCTCGCCGAGCTCGACCCGGAAGCCACGGATCTTCACCTGGAAGTCCGAACGGCCGACGTAGTCGAGTTCCCACTTCACGGCGTCCACAGCCGCATTACCCGCGCGCTGTTCCGGCTCGGCGTACCAGCGCACCACGTCACCGGTGCGGTACATCCGCGCACCCTCGCTGCTCCACGGGTTGGCGACGAACCGGTCCGCGGTGAGATCGGGGCGGTTGTGGTACCCACGCGCCAGCGCACCACCGGCGAGGTACAGCTCACCGGCCACACCCGGCGGCACCGGGTTCAGGCGGGCGTCGAGCACCAGCGCGGTCATGCCGTGCACCGGGAAACCGATGGTGACGTGGCGGCCCGCGGTCAGGCGCGCGTAGGAGGAGATGATCGTCGTCTCGGTGGGACCGTAGGCATTGAAGTACTTACGGCCCGGCTCCCACTTGTCCAGCAGTTCCTGGGTGGTGACATCGCCGCCGACGGAGACGACCTCGAGTTCGTCCAGACCCTCGGGGTCGACCGTGCCGAGCACCGCCGGGGTGATGACCGAGTGCGTGACCCGCTCGGTGCGCAGCAGTTCGGCCAGGTCCGGTCCGCCGATGATGTGCGACGGCACGATGGCCAAGGTGGCGCCGGTGTAGTGCGTGACCACCCATTCCAGCACCGACGGGTCGAAGCTGGGCGAGCAGATGTGCAGGAACCGGTGGTGCGATTCCAGGTGGTACAGATCCGCCGCCACATCGGCCAAACCGCCGATACCGGCGTGGGTGACCATGACGCCCTTGGGCAGACCGGTCGAGCCGGAGGTGTAGATGACGTAGGCCGGGTGCCGCATCGCCAGCGAGCTGATCCGGTCGTCATCGGTGACCGGTGCGGGCGACTGCGCGTCGATCAGCTCATCGGTGGACGGATCGTCCAGGCACAGCCACTCGACCTCGTGCGGCAGCCGGTCCAGGTACCGGCGAGCCGTCAGGCCGAGCACGGCACCGGAGTCGGTGACCATGTGCCGCATCCGGTCTTCCGGATATGTCGGGTCGACCGGCACGTGCGCGCCGCCGGCCTTGGCCACCGCCCAGAACGCGGCCACCATCTCGTAGGAGCGCGGGAACGACAGCGCGACGATGCGCTCCGGCCCGACCCCGCGGTCGATCAGCACCCGCGCCAGGCGCGAGGAGTACTCGTCGAGTTCGCGGTAGGTGATGGAGCGGCCCTCGTAGCGCACCGCGATCTGGTCCGGGTTGATCCGGGCGCCGTGGGTGAGCAGATCCGGCAGCAGGCCGGTGGCCATCACGTCTTCGCCGTGCACGTGGGTGAGCAGCTCGTATTCGGCGTCGGCCAGGATCGGCAGATCGCCCACCGGCTGCTGCGGTGCGGCGGTGATGGATTCGAGCAGCCTGGTGAAGCGCTGCGCGAACACCTCGACAGTGGCGTCGTCGAACAGGTCACGCGCGAAGGAGAATTCGGCGTACATGCCGGCGCCGTCGTCACCCGCGGCCTCGCGGATGGTCAGCGACAGATCGAACTTGGCGGTGTCGACGTCGAAATCGACGGCCTCGACGTGCAGGCCGGGCAGCTCGAAGCTGGTGTCCGGCAGGTTCTCGAACGACAGCGCCACCTGGAACAGCGGATGGCGCGCGGTCGAACGCTCCGGGTTGAGCAGTTCCACCAGCCGCTCGAACGGCAGATCCGCGTGCGCGAAGGCTTGCAGGTCGGCGTCCTTGGTGGCGGCGAGCAGCTCCCCGAAGGTGAGCTCGCCGCGCACATGCGAGCGCAGCACCAGCGTGTTGACGAACATGCCGATGACGTCGTCGAGTTCGGCCTCACCGCGACCGGCGACCGGGGTGCCGATGGCGATGTCGTCGGTGCCGGACATGCGGGCAAGGAACACCGCGAGCGCGGCGTGCACGACCATGAACATGGTCGCGTTCTGCTCCCTGGCCACCTCGGCCAGCTTGCGATGCAGCTCGGCCTCGATCGGGAACACCACGCGGCCACCGGCGAACGACTGGGCCGTTGGCCGGGTGCGGTCGGCGGGCAGGTTCAGCTCGTCGGGCAGTCCGGCCAGCGCGGCGCGCCAGTAGTCGGCCTGCTGGCTGATCAGGCTCTCCGGATCCGATTCCGAGCCGAGCACCTCGCGCTGCCAGATGCTGAAGTCGGCGTACTGCACCGGCAGCGGCGCCCAGCCCGGTTCTACACCGTTCGCGCGGGCGGCGTAGGCCACCATCACGTCGCGGGTGAGCGGACCCATGGACCAGCCGTCGGCGCTGATGTGATGGGCGACGAACACGAGCACGTAATCGGCGTTGTCCACCTGGAACAGCTTGGCGCGCAACGGCACTTCCACCGTCACGTCGAAGCCCGCCGAGATCACCTCGACGATCCGCTCACGCAGTTCCGCCGCACCAACCGCGACCGGCGTCAGGTCCGGCACCGCCTGATCGGCGGGCAGGATCACCTGATGCGCGGCGCCGCCCTGTTCGGGGTAGACGGTGCGCAGGGTCTCGTGCCTGCCGACGACATCGGCGACGGCCAGCTGCAACGCATCCACATCGAGGTCGCCGCTCAGCCGCACCGCGACCGGGATGTTGTTGACGGCCGAGGCGGTGTCGAACTGGTTGAGGAACCACATCCGCTGCTGTGCCAGCGACAGCGGCACCTGCTCCGGGCGCGGACCCGCGACCAGCGCCCGGCGGCCACCGGCGCCGGCATGCTGCTCGACCTTGACCGCGAGCCCGGACACGGTGGACGCCTCGAACAGCGTCCGCACCGGAACCCGAGCGTCCAGCGCCGCACCCAACCGGGCCGCGACCTGCGTGGCCAGCAGCGAGTTACCGCCGAGGGCGAAGAAGTCGTCGTCGGCACCGACCCGCTGCACCCCGAGGACCTCGGCGAACACACCGGCCACGATCTCTTCGATCGGGGTCGACGGCGCACGGAATTCCTGGACCTCGAACTCCGGCTCCGGCAGCGCCTTGCGGTCGAGCTTGCCGTTGACGTTCAACGGCAGCGCGTCCAGCACCACGAACGCAGAGGGCACCATGTACGACGGCAGGGCCGCCGTCAGCGCCGACTTCACCTGCGCCACCTCGAGACCGCCGTGCTGCCGTTCCAGCCCGACCTCGTCCACCTGTGTGGCCGCGCCCGCCGACGGCACCAGGTAGGCCACCAGGCGATCGCCGGTGCGCGGATCGGACTTGGCCACCACCGCGGTCTGCGCGACCTCGGGCAACGCCAGCAGCGCCGCTTCGATCTCGCCGAGCTCGATGCGGAAACCACGGATCTTCACCTGGAAGTCGGTGCGGCCCCGGTACTCCAGCTCGCCGTGGCGGTTCCAGGCCACCAGGTCACCGGTGCGGTACATGCGTTCGCCGGTGCCGAAGGGGTTGGCCACGAACCGTTCCGCGGACAGGTCCGCGCGGCCGAAGTAGCCGCGGGCCAGCTGCGCGCCGGCCAGGTACAGCTCACCGGCCACACCGTCGGGCACCGGGTTCAGGCGGGCGTCCAGCACGTAGACCTGGCTGTTCCACTGCGGCACACCGATCGGCACCGAGGCGATATCGGCCGCGCCGACCCGGTGGGTGGTGATCGAGACCGCGGCCTCGGTCGGGCCGTAGAGGTTGAACAGCTCGGTGCGCGGATGCGACTCGCGCAACCGCTGGGCCAGCGAACCGGGCAGTGCTTCACCGATGGCCAGCACCCGCCACAGCGAATCCGGCAGCTCACCGGTCAGCAGCGCGTCCAGCATGGACGGCACCACGTGCAGGGTGGTCACCCATTCGCGGGCCATCAGCTCGTTCAGGTACGCCGGGTCGCGGTGGCCGTCGGGCGCGGCGATGACCAACCGGCCACCGCAGACCGCCGCCGACCAGAACTCCCACACCGACAGGTCGAAGGTCGCCGCCGTCTTCAGCAGCACCGCGTCCGCGGCGTCGAGCCCGAATTCGGCCACCTTGTACTGCAATTGGTTCGCGATGGCCGCATGCGGTACCGCGACACCCTTGGGGCGGCCGGTCGAACCGGAGGTGAAGATCACGTAGGCGGTGTGCTGCGGCAGCAGCGGCGCCACCCGCTCGGCGTCGGTGACCGGCGCATCGCTGAGTGCGGACAGGTCCAGCTCGTCGAGCGAGATGACCGGCGCCGCATCCGAATCGAACTCGGCGTCGGCGTTGGTCAGCACGCACACCGGCGCGGCCGTCTCCAGGATGTAGCCGGTGCGCTCGGCCGGCTGATCCGGATCCAGCGGCACATACGCGCCACCGGACTTGGTCACCGCGTACATGGCGACCACCAGATCCACCGAACGCCGCAGCGCCAGCGCCACCCGAGACTCGGGACCGACGCCGAGCGAGATCAGGTGCCGCGCAAGGCGATTCACCTTCGCGTCGAGTTCACCGTAGGTGAGCTGGGTGCCGTCGTCGGTGACCAGCGCGACCGACTTCGGCGCCGCCGCCACGGTCGCGTCGAGCAGCGAGACCAGTGTGGCCTCGGTGTCGACCCGATGCTCGGTGGCATTGCGGCCCGCCACCAGATGGCTGCGCTCGGCACTGTCGAGCAGTTCGATATCGCCGACCGGGGTGCGCGGCGCGGCGACGATCTCACCGAGCAGGCGGGCGAACCGGTCGACGAAGCCCTGCACGGTGCCGTGATCGAACAGATCGGTGGCGTAGGTGAAGAAGCCGGTGATGCCGGCGGGTTCACCCGCGTCGCCGTAACGGTCGGTGGCGATCAGGTGCAGATCGAACTGCGAGAGCTGGGTGTCGATATCCAGCCCCGACACCGCGAGCCCGGGCAGTTCCAGGCTGGCCTGGGCCAGGTTCTGGAACGACAGACCCACCTGGAACAGCGGATGCCGCGCGGTCGAGCGCACCGGGTTGAGCACCTCGACCAGCCGCTCGAACGGCACGTCGGCATTGGCGAAGGCCTGGATGTCGATATCGCGCTGCCGGTTGAGCAGCTCGGTGAACGGCTCGCCGGCGTCCAAGCGGGTGCGGAACACCAGCGTGTTGACGAACATGCCGATCAGATCGTCGAGCACGGCCTCACCGCGACCGGCCATCGGGGTGCCGATGGCGATGTCGTCGGTGCCCGACAGCCGCGACAACAGCACCGCGAGTGCGGTGTGCACGACCATGAACAGCGTCGCGCCCTCGGCGCGGGCCAGTTCGATCAGCGCGCGGTGGGTGTCGGCGTCGACGTGCAGCTCCACCTTGCCGCCGGCGAAGGACTGCACGGCCGGACGCGGACGGTCCGACGGCAGATCCAGCTGATCGGGCAGATCGGCGAGGGCATCGGCCCAGTAGGCGACCTGCTTGGCGGCCAGCGACTTCGGATCGTTCTCGTCGCCGAGCAGCTCACGCTGCCAGATGCTGTAGTCGGCGTACTGCACCGCCAGCGGCGCCCAGTTCGGCGCCTCGCCGCCCGAGCGGGCCGCGTAGGCGGTCATCAGGTCCCTGGTCAGCGGGCCGACCGAGGAGCCGTCACCGGAGATGTGGTGCACGACCATGGCCAGCACGTATTCGCTACGCGCGGAACCGTCCTCGTCCGCGACCTGGAACAGCGCCAACCGCATCGGCACCTCGGTGGTGACATCGAAGATGGTCGAGGTCAGCTCCACCACGGCGGCTTCGATCTCATCCGCCGGGATCACCCGCACGTCCAGACGCGGGATCGCCCGGTTCGGCGGCAGGATCACCTGCACCGGACCGCTGTCGTGCTGCGGGTAGACCGTGCGCAGGATCTCGTGCCTGGTGACCAGGTCCGCGATGGCCGCGCGCAGTGCCGCGATATCCAGATCGCCGCTCAACCGCACCGCAATCGGCACGTTGTAGGCGGCCGAGTCGGTGTCGAAGCGGTTGAGGAACCACATCCGCTGCTGCGCCAGCGACAGCGGGATCTCCGCCGGACGCGGACCGGCGACCAACGCCTTACGCCCGCCCACTTCGGCATGCTGCTCCACCCGCACCGCGAGCGCGGCCACCGTGGAGGCCTCGAACAGCAGCCGCACCGGCACCCGGGTGTCGAGCGCCTCGCCGAGCCGGGCCGCCACCTGGGTGGCCAGCAGGGAGTTGCCGCCCCAGGCGAAGAAGTCGTCGTCCAGGCCGAGGCGCTTGTCCTCCGAATCGGGCCGGTCGGCGATCCGCAGCACCTCGGCGAAAACATTCGCCACGATCTGCTCGATCGGTGTGGTCGGCGCGCGGAACACCGCCTTCTCGAAACTCGGCTCCGGTAGGGCCTTACGGTCCAGCTTGCCGTTGGCGTTCAACGGCAGCGCGTCGAGCTCGACCACCACCGACGGCACCATGTACGACGGCAGTTCCGCCGCCAGCGCCGCCTGCAACTGCCGCTGCTCGACCGCACCGTCACCAGAGACCACATAGGCCACCAGTCGGTCACCGATGTTGGGGTCGGTGTGCGCGAGCACCGCGGCGGCGGTGATGTTCGGCTGACGCAGCAGCGCGGCCTCGATCTCGCCGAGCTCGATGCGGAAACCACGGATCTTCACCTGGAAGTCGGTGCGGCCCCGGTACTCCAGCTCGCCGTCGCTGTTCCAGGCCACCAGGTCGCCGGTGCGGTACATGCGCTCGCCCGTGCCGAACGGATCGGCGACGAAGCGATCGGCGGTCAGGTCGGCACGGCCGAAGTAGCCGCGCGCGAGCTGGGTGCCCGCCAGGTACAGCTCACCGGACACGCCCACCGGCACCGGCCGCAGCCTGGCGTCGAGTACGTAGACCCGGCTGTTCCATTCCGGCGCACCGATCGGCACCGACAGCTCGTCGGCCGTGGTGACGCGGTGGCTGGTGATCGACACCGCCGCCTCGGTCGGACCGTAGAGGTTGAACAGCTCGGTGCTGTTAGCCGCGAGGAAGCGCTGGGCGGTCGCGGCGGGCAGCGCCTCACCGATGGCCAGCACCCGGCGCAGGCTCGCGGGCAGGGCTCCGCCGGACTCGGTGAGCAGCGCGTCCAGCATCGACGGCACCGCATGCAGCGTGGTGACGCCGGTGCCGCGCATCAGCTCGTTGAGATAGGACGGATCGCGGTGCCCGTCGGCGGTGGCGATCACCAGACGCCCACCGCAGACGGCGGCGGTCCAGAACTCCCACACCGACAGGTCGAAGGTGGCGGCCGTCTTCAGCAGGATCGCGTCGTCGGCGTCGAGCGCGTATTCGGCCGTCTCCCAGAGCAACTGGTTGACGATCGCGCGGTGCGGCACCGCCACGCCCTTGGGCTGACCGGTCGAACCCGAGGTGAAGATGACGTAGGCGGTATGCGCCGGGGTCAGCTCCGCCCGCCGCTCGTCAGCGGTCACCGGTGCGGCGGCGGCGCTGGACAGGTCCAGCTCGTCGATCCGCACGGTCTCGGCCGCGTCGGTGCGGAAATCGTCGCGCGCGGTGGTCAGCACGCAGACCGGTGCCGCGGTGGCGAGGATGTAGTCGGTGCGTTCGGCCGGCTGATCCGGGTCGATCGGCACATAGGCGGCACCGGCCTTGGCGACCGCGTACATGGCCATCACCAGATCGGCGCTGCGCCGGATGGCCAGCGCGACCCGGTCCTCCGGGCCGACTCCGCGTCCGATGAGGTAGCGGGCCAGGCGGTTGACCTGCTCGTCCAGCTCCGCGTAGGTGATCTCGCGGATGCCGGTCGGCTCGTCGGCGACCAGCGCGACGGCCTCGGGGGTCGCCGCGACGGTCGCATCCAGCAGCGACACCAGCGTCGCCGAGGCGTCGACCTCGTGCGCGGTGTCGTTCCACTCGGTGACGATCCGCTCGGTCTCCGCCGGTGCCAGCAGATCGATCTCGCCCACCGGCACGGACGCGTCCTCGACCACGGCGTCGAGCACCCGCACGAAACGGTCGGCGAAGCTCTGCACCGTCGACTCGTCGAACAGGTCGATGGCGTAGCCGAATTCGGTGATGATTTCGGCCGGGGTGCCGTCGTCGGCGTAACGGTCGTACAGGGTGACGTGCAGGTCGGTCTTGGCCAGCTGCGAATCGAAGTTCACCGCGCTGACCGAGAGGCCGGGCAGCTCGAAGGTGGTCTCGGCCAGGTTCTGGAACGACAGGCCCACCTGGAACAGCGGATTGCGGGCCGTCGAACGCACCGGGTTGAGCACCTCGACCAGCCGCTCGAACGGCACGTCGGCGTTGGCGAACGCCTCCAGGTCGCGTTCCTTCACATCGGCGAGCAGATCGGTGAAGCGCGCGCCCGGCGTCACCGCGGTGCGGAACACCAGGGTGTTGACGAACATGCCGATCAGGTCGTCGAGTTCGCGCTCACCGCGACCGGCGATCGGGGTGCCGACGGCGATGTCATCGGTGCCCGACAGCCGCGACAGCAGCACCGCCAGCGCCGCGTGCACCACCATGAACAGCGAGGCGTTGTTGGCCCGCGCCAGTTCGTGCAGGCGGGCGTGCCGCTCGGGATCGATCTCGAACCGGATGGCCTTGCCGTGGAACGACTGCGCGGGTGGGCGCGGCCGGTCGGCGGGCAATTCCAGCTGATCGGGCAGATCGGCCAGCGTGGCCTTCCAGTACGCGACCTGCTTGGCGGCCAGCGATTCCGGATCGTCCTCGTCGCCGAGCACCGCGCGCTGCCACAGCGCGTAGTCGGCGTACTGCACCGGCAGCGGCGCCCACTGCGGGGCGTCACCGTTGACGCGGGCCACATAGGCGGCCATCACGTCGCGGGCCAGCGGGCCCATCGAGGAGCCGTCGGCGGCCACGTGGTGCACGGTGAAGGCCAGCACGTGGTCGTCGGTGGCGGCGCCGGTGTCGTCGGCGACGATGCGGAACAGCGCCACCGCGAGCGGCACCTCGACGGTGACGTCGAAGGTGGTCATGGCGAATTCGATGACCTTGGCCACCAGCTGCGATTCCGGCACCGCGATCACCGTCAGGTGCGGGGCGTACCGCTCCGCCGAGCCGATCACCTGGTGCGGGCCCTCGGCCGAACGCGGGTAGATGGTGCGCAGCACCTCGTGCCGGGCGAAGACGTCGCCGATGGCCTGTTCCAGCGCGGCCACATCCAGGCGGCCCGACAGCCGCACCGCAAGCGGAATGTTGTCCACCGCCGAGGTCGCGGTGTCGAACTGGTTGAGGAACCAGTACCGCTGCTGAGCGGGCGAGAGCGGAATGCGCTCCGGCCGCTCCCCCGCGGTCAGTTCGGGGCGGGCCCGGCCGGAACCGGCGTTGCGCTCGACCCGGTTGGCCAGCGCGGCCACGGTGGACGCCTCGAACAGGTCGCGCACCGCCAGCTGGGTGTCCAGTGCCGCGCCGAGTCGCGCGGTGACCTGGGTGGCCAGCAGCGAGTTGCCGCCGAGGGCGAAGAAGTCGTCGTCCAGGCCGATCCTGGCCACACCGAGCACGTCGGCGAAGGTGCCGGCGACGATCTCCTCGATCGGGGTGGACGGCGCACGGAACGCCTTGGCCTCGAACACCGGCGCGGGCAGCGCCTTGCGGTCGAGCTTGCCGGAGGCGTTGAGCGGGAACTGATCGAGCACCACGAATGCCGTCGGCACCATGTACGCGGGCAGTTCGGCGCCGAGGCGGGCGCGCACGCTCTCCAGGTCGATGCTCTGACCCGCGGTGGCCACCAGGTAGCCGACGAGCTGGTCGCCGAGGCGGTCATCGGAGCGGACCAGCACGACCGCCTGGGCGATCTCGTCCAGCCCGGTCAGCGCGGCCTCGATCTCACCGAGT
>NZ_BAFY01000215.1 GCF_000308555.1 Nocardia cyriacigeorgica NBRC 100375
TCGATGCGCAGACCGCGCAGCTTCACCTGGAAGTCGGTGCGGCCCAAGTAGTCCAGCTCGCCGTCGGCGGTCCAGGCCACCAGGTCGCCGGTGCGGTACATGCGCTCGGAGGTGCCGAACGGGTTGGCCACGAAGCGATC
>NZ_BAFY01000214.1 GCF_000308555.1 Nocardia cyriacigeorgica NBRC 100375
GGGTGATGCCAGAGGTCGCGCCGCAGGCACCAGTAACCGACCTGCCGGGTCGGCACTATGAGGGGGTCGATCCGGCACACCGGCCGCAGCCGGCTCCAGTCCGGCGACCAGCGCCGAGCCCTGCCCACCAACCGCTCCCGCTACAGGGCCAGCGGCCGGCGCCGAACCAGGTACGCCCACCACGGCCGAATCGAGCGTGGCAACGATCAGTCGCCCCGATCAGCTCAAAGCGGCGATCGCCATCTCACGCAGGATCGCGCGAGCGCGTGCTGCTGTCGCCGGGGTCGCGCTATGCGGGGTGGAGTTCATCAGACCGAACGCGGCGTGGGCCTTGACCCGCGCCGCGTCCTCGGCCAGTCCGGGGTGCAGTTCGCGCTGCACGCCCACCCAGATCTCGACGTAGCGGCGCTGGAACCGGCGCACTTCGCGGCGCGCGGGCTCGGGGACGTTGTCGAGGTCGCGGTCCTGGATGCGGATCAGTTCGGGCTCGCCGAGGGCGAAATCGAGGTGGAAATCGACCAGCCCGGCGAGCGCCCCGCCGGGCGAGGCAGCATCCGCGACCACTGCCTCGCCGCCTTCGAAGAGCCTGCGGCTGACCCCGACCAGCAGTTCCACCAGCAGCGCTTCCTTGTTCGGGAAGTGCCGGTACACCGCCGGCCCGCTGATGCCGACGGCCGCGCCGAGATCGTCCAGGCGCATGCCGAGGAAACCGCGGTCGGCGATCAGCCGGGCGCCGGCATCGAGCAACTGCCGCCTGCGCTCGGCTTTCTGCTGTTCACGGCGCGTGAGTGTGCCGGTTTCCGTGCCGGTCATCGGCGCTCCTCCCAGCCGGTCTGGACAACTCGGTTAGTCAAGATTAACCTGTATTCCAGTTATCAGCGATTAACTGACCGGCAGGATGGCGTGATGACGATTACCCAGGACCCGCGCGCGAGCGCCGTGGTCTCCGACAACTACGCCGCGCATCAGGCGCTGGTCGGCGAGCTGCGCGAGCGGCTCGCGGCGACCGCGCTCGGCGGTCCCGAGAAGGCCAGGCAGCGCCATATCGCGCGGGGCAAGCTGCTGCCGCGTCAGCGGGTGGATCAGCTGCTCGATCCGGGCAGCCCGTTCCTCGAGCTGTCGCCGCTGGCCGCGAACGGGATGTACGACGACGAATGCCCTGGCGCCGGCGTCATCACCGGCATCGGCCGGGTGTCCGGGCGTGAATGCGTGATCGTGGCCAATGACGCGACGGTCAAGGGCGGCACCTACTACCCGATCTCGGTGAAGAAGCACCTGCGCGCCCAGGAGGTCGCGCTGCAGAACCAGCTGCCGTGCGTCTACCTGGTCGATTCCGGTGGCGCGTACCTACCGCATCAGGACGAGGTGTTCCCCGACCGCGAGCACTTCGGCCGGATCTTCTACAACCAGGCGAATATGAGCGCCAAGGGCATCGCGCAGATCGCGGCGGTGATGGGTTCATGCACCGCCGGCGGGGCGTATGTGCCCGCGATGAGCGATGAAGCGGTGATCGTGCGCGATCAGGGCACCATCTTCCTGGGTGGCCCGCCGCTGGTGAAGGCGGCCACCGGCGAGGTGGTCACCGCCGAGGAACTCGGTGGCGGTGCACTGCATTCGCGGACCTCCGGCGTCACCGACCATCTCGCCGACGACGATCAGGACGCGCTGCGCATCGTGCGGCGCATCGTGAGCACGCTCGGCCCGCGGCCCGAAAGCCCGTGGGAGGTACGCACTCCCATCGAGCCCGCGGCACCGGTCGAGGAGCTCTACGAGGTGGTGCCGGTGGACCTGCGCACCCCGTACGACGTGCGTGAGGTGATCACCCGCATCGTCGACGGCGATCCCGACGGCGGCAGCGGTTTCCACGAATTCAAGGCCGAGTACGGCAAGACGCTGGTCACCGGATTCGCCCATATCCACGGTCATCCGGTCGGCATCGTCGCCAACAATGGCGTGCTGTTCAGCGAATCCGCCATGAAGGGCGCCCATTTCATCGAACTGTGCGACAAGCGCAAGATCCCGCTGCTGTTCCTGCAGAACATCACCGGCTTCATGGTCGGGCGCGATTACGAGGCCGGCGGCATCGCCAAGCACGGCGCGAAGATGGTGACGGCGGTGGCGTGCGCACGCGTGCCGAAGCTGACGGTCGTGATCGGCGGTTCCTACGGTGCGGGCAACTACTCCATGTGCGGGCGCGCGTATTCGCCGCGCTTCCTGTGGATGTGGCCCAATGCCCGGATCTCGGTGATGGGCGGTGAGCAGGCTGCGTCGGTGTTGTCGACGGTGCGCGGCGACCAGCTCGACAGCAGCGGCAAACCCTGGACCGAGGAGGATCAGGAGGCGTTCAAGGCCCCGATCCGGGATCAGTACGAGCGGCAGGGCAACCCCTACTACTCGACCGCGCGGATCTGGGACGACGGCGTGATCGACCCCGCCGACACCAGAACCGTGCTCGGCCTCGCTCTCTCGGTGTGTGCGCAGGCTCCGCTGGAACCTGTCTCCTACGGCGTCTTCCGGATGTGATGACCATGCTGAATACGAATCATCCCGTCGGTTTCGACACCGTGCTGGTCGCCAATCGCGGCGAGATCGCGGTGCGCGTCATCCGCACCTTGCGCGCGATGGGCATCCGCTCGGTGGCGGTCTACAGCGACGCCGACGCCGGTGCCAGGCACGTCCGCGAAGCCGACGTCGCGGTCCGGCTCGGTCCGGCGCCCGCGCGCGAGAGCTATCTCGATATCGCCAAGGTGGTCGACGCCGCCGTACGCACCGGCGCCCAGGCCGTGCATCCCGGCTACGGATTCCTGTCCGAGAATGCCGCTTTCGCCTCCGCGCTGGCCGAGAAGGACATCGTGTTCCTCGGCCCGCCGGCCAAGGCGATCGAGGTGATGGGCGACAAGATCACCGCCAAGAACACCGTCTCCGCGTTCGACGTCCCGGTGGTGCCCGGCATCGCCGAGCCCGGCCTCGATGACGACGCGCTGATCGCCGCCGCGGCCGACATCGGCTACCCGGTGCTGGTCAAGCCGTCGGCCGGTGGTGGCGGCAAGGGCATGCGGC
The DNA here is from genome assembly GCF_000308555.1 of Nocardia cyriacigeorgica NBRC 100375. Taxonomy (GTDB): domain Bacteria; phylum Actinomycetota; class Actinomycetes; order Mycobacteriales; family Mycobacteriaceae; genus Nocardia; species Nocardia cyriacigeorgica. The sequence continues at coordinate 3,061 of NZ_BAFY01000214.1, forward strand.
TGGTCCACGAACCCGGTGAGCTGCCTGCCGCGCTGGTCAGCGCCCGGCGCGAAGCCGCGGCGGCGTTCGGCGACGACACCCTGTTCATCGAGCGGTTCGTCACCCGGCCCCGTCATATCGAAGTGCAGATCCTCGCCGACCAGCACGGCAATGTCGTGCACCTGGGCGAACGCGAATGCAGTTTGCAGCGCAGGCATCAGAAGGTCATCGAGGAAGCGCCCTCGCCGCTGCTGGACGCCGCCACCCGAGCCAGGATCGGCGCGGCCGCGTGCAATACCGCTCGCAGCGTCGACTATGTCGGCGCGGGCACGGTGGAATTCATCGTCTCGGCCGACCGCCCGGACGAGTTCTTCTTCATGGAGATGAACACCCGCCTGCAGGTGGAGCATCCGGTGACCGAGATGGTGACCGGCGTGGACCTGGTGGAATGCCAGGTGCGGGTGGCGGCCGGGCAGCGGATCACCTTGGCGCAGGAGGATATCCGGCTCATCGGACATGCCGCCGAGGCGCGGGTCTACGCCGAGGATCCCGGGCGCGGCTTCCTGCCCACCGGCGGCACAGTGGTCGATCTGGCCGAACCGAGCGGCAAGGGTGTGCGGGTGGATTCGGGGCTGCGGGTCGGCACCGTCGTCGGCAGCGATTACGACCCGATGCTGTCGAAGGTCATCGCGCACGGCCCCGACCGGGCGGCCGCACTGGCGGCGTTGGATCGGGCGCTGGGCGAGACCGTCGTACTCGGCGTGACCACCAATATCGAGTTCCTGCGGTTCCTGCTCGAGGACCCGGATGTGGTGGCCGGGCGCCTGGACACCGCGCTGCTGGACCGCAGGGCCGTTGACTTCACACCCGCACCGGTCCCTGACGACGCGTTCGGCGCGGCGGCCGTCTACCACTGGCTGCGCCGCTGGCCTACCGCGCCCGGCGATCCCTGGGATCAGCCGACCGGCTGGCGCATCGGTTCCGCCGCGCCCACCACGATCCGGCTCGAGGGCGGCAGCCGCACCGAGCACGTCCGCCTGACCGGGACCCCGGCGGCCGCGCAACTGCAAGTGGGCGACGACGGTTCGCCGGTCTCGGTGTCCGCCGAGCTCACCGCACCCGGCCTGCTCACGATCACCGTCGACGATCTGCGCCGCGATTACCGCCTCGCCGAACACGACGACCGACTGTGGGTCGCCGGCCCCTTCGGCGTGTGCTCGCTGCGCGAGGTGGCCGAAGTCAACGTCCGCGCGGGCGACGCCGATCTCGGTGACGCCGAAATCCGCAGCCCCATGCCCGGTTCGGTGATCGCGGTACCGGTCGAATCCGGCGCCGAGGTGGCCGCGGGCGCGCCGGTCGTCGTGGTGGAAGCGATGAAGATGGAACATTCGCTGACCGCGCCGATCGCAGGCACCGTCGAAGTGCTGGTCCGCCCCGGCGATCAGGTGAACCTGGACCAGGTGCTCGCCAAGATCCACGCCCCGGCGCAGACGGCCGACTCCCCCACCACCACAGCTGCTGATCGATAGGACCACACGATGACCGACTTCCTTTCCACCGGAACACTTCCCGACGAATACCGCGACCTCGCACTTACCGTCCGCGATTTCGCCAATCAGGTGGTGGCTCCGGTCGCCGCCGAACACGACGCCAACCACACCTTCCCGTACAAGGTGGTCCAGGGCATGGCCGAGATGGGCCTGTTCGGGCTGCCGTTCCCCGAGGAGTACGGCGGCATGGGCGGCGACTACTTCGCGCTGTGCCTGGCGCTCGAGGAACTGGGCAAGGTCGACCAGAGCGTGGCGATCACCCTCGAGGCCGGGGTGTCGCTGGGCGCGATGCCGATCTACCGCTTCGGCACCGAGGACCAGAAGCAGCAGTGGCTGCCCCAGCTCACCAGCGGCCGCAACCTGGCCGCGTTCGGTCTCACCGAACCCGGCGCCGGCAGCGATGCGGGCGGCACCCGCACCACCGCGATCGCCGACGGCGGTGACTGGGTGATCAACGGCAGCAAGCAGTTCATCACCAACTCCGGCACCGATATCACCACCCTGGTGACGGTGACGGCGGTGACCGGCGAATCGGGCGGCAAGAAGGAGATCTCCACCATCCTCGTGCCCACCGACACCCCCGGTTTCGTCGCCGAACCGGCCTACAACAAGGTCGGCTGGAACGCCTCGGACACCCATCCGCTCTCGTTCACCGATGTGCGGGTGCCGCAGGAGAACCTGCTGGGCGAGCGTGGCCGCGGCTACGCCAACTTCCTGCGCATCCTCGACGAGGGCCGCATCGCCATCGCCGCGCTGGCCACCGGTGTGGCGCAGGGCTGCGTGGACGAGAGCGTGCGCTACGCCAAGGAACGCCAGGCCTTCGGCCGGGCGATCGGCACCAACCAGGCCATCGCCTTCAAGATCGCCCGGATGGAGGCCCGCGCCCACACCGCCCGCGCCGCCTACTACGACGCGGCCGCGCTGATGCTGGCCGGCAAGCCGTTCAAGAAGCAGGCCTCGATCGCCAAGCTCATCTCCAGTGAGGCGGCCATGGACAACGCCCGCGACGCCACTCAGATCTTCGGCGGCTACGGCTTCATGAACGAATACCCTGTGGCCAGGCACTACCGCGACAGCAAGATCCTGGAAATCGGTGAGGGCACGACGGAGGTGCAGTTGATGTTGATCGCACGGGAGCTCGGACTGTGAGCGCCGAACAGGACACCGCGCCCGCGCAGCTGCGCCGCGTCGTGCAGACCGGGCTGTGGTTCGAGGAACTGGAGACCGGCGTGCTTTACGAGCACCGGCCCGGCCGCACCATGACCGAAACCGACAATGTGCTGTTCAGCACCCTCACCATGAACCCGCAGGGGCTGCATATCGATGCCGCCTACAGCGAGGCGCAGGAGCCGTTCCATCAGCGGCTGGTGAATTCGCTGTTCACCCTCGGCACCATGGTCGGCCTCGCGGTCGCGCACCTGACCCAGGGCACCACCGTCGCCAACCTCGGCTTCAGCGAAGTGAAGTTCCCGGCGCCGCTGTTCCACGGCGACACCATCTACGCCGAGACCGAGGTGCTGGACAAGCGCCTGTCCAAGAGCAGGCCCGGCGAAGGCATCGTGACCTTCCGGCATACCGCGCGCAACCAGCACGGCACTGTTGTCGCGGTGGCCGTCCGCAACGCGATGATCCGCCTGCGCCCGCAGTCCGGGGACGGTGCGGTGTGAGCCTGCCCTGGGTTCCGGCGGGTCCGGCCTGGCTGTTCTGTCCGGCCGACCGGCCCGAACGTTTCGCGAAGGCCGCCGCCGCGGCCGATGTGGTGATCCTCGATCTGGAAGACGGTGTCGCCGCGGCCGACAAGGCGGCGGCGCGCAAGGCGCTGGTCGAGACCCCGCTCGACCCGGACACCACCATCGTGCGGGTCAACGCCGCGGGCACCGATGAGCACCGCTACGACCTGGCCGCGCTCATCGACACCGGCTATCGCCGGATCATGCTGCCCAAATGCGAGTCGACCGCCCAGCTGGCCGCGCTGTCGGCCTACGAGGTGATCGTGCTGATCGAATCGCCGCTCGGTGCGTTGGAGGTGGCGCGTACCGCGGCGGCCGACAACACCATCGGCGTCATGTGGGGTGCGGAGGATCTGGTCGCCGGACTCGGCGGTGCGTCCAGCAGGCACGCCGACGGCCGCTACCGCGACGTCACCAAGCACGTGCGCTCGACGTCGTTGCTGGCCGCCAAAGCACACGGACGGCTGGCCCTGGACTCGGTGTATCTCGATATCGCCGACCTGGACGGTTTGCGGGCCGAGACCGAGGACGCGGTGGCCGTCGGGTTCGACGTCAAGGTGGGCATTCATCCGAGCCAGATCGCCGTCATCCGGGACGCCTACGCACCCACCGACGACGAACTCGCCTGGGCGCGTGCGGTTCTCGAGCAGGCTCCGCGGCATCGCGGCGTCTTCGCCTACCAGGGTCGCATGGTCGACGCCCCCGTGCTGCGGCACGCCGAGCAGGTCGTCCGGCGCGCCCGCCGCTGATCCACACACCGAGCCAGGAGAACCACGATGCAGCCACAGTGGGTGCCCACCGACCGGGATATCGCCGAGGCGAGAATCACCGATTTCGCCCGTTTCGTCACCGAGCGCACCGGTGTCCCCACACCCGATTACGCCGCGCTGTGGCAGTGGTCGGTGCAGGACCTACCCGGTTTCTGGCATGCACTGTGGGACTATTTCGGGCTCGGGGAGATCGGCGGTGCGGTGCTGGCCGAGGAGACCATGCCCGGTGCGCGCTGGTTTCCCGGCACCCGGTTGAACTATGTGGATCAGGTGGTGCGGCAGTTCCGCACGGACCGTCCGGCGATCGTGGCACTCGCTGACGGTGGCGAGGAGGTCACCGAGGTCTCCTGGACCGAATTGATCGACCGGACCGCCGCATTCGCCCGGACCTTGCGCTCGCTCGGCGTGCGGCCGGGTGACCGGGTGGCCGGCTATCTGCCGAACATCCCCGAGGCCGTGATCTCGTTCCTCGGCACGGCCGCCGTGGGTGCGGTGTGGAGCGCGTGCGGGCAGGACTACACCGCCAAGGCGGCGCTCGACCGGCTCGGTCAGCTCGAACCGACGGTGCTGGTCACCGCCGACGGCTACCGTTTCGGCGGCAAGGAGCACGACAAGCGCGCCGACATCGAACAACTGCGTGCCGGATTGTCGAGTGTGCGCGAGACCATCGTGGTGTCGCGACTCGGGCTCGACGTGCCGGACACGCTGGCCTGGTCCGACGCCGTCGCGGGCACCGACGCCGATCCGGTGATCGAGACCGAAGCCGTCGATTTCGATCACCCGCTGTGGATCGTGTTCTCCTCCGGTACCACCGGCCTGCCCAAGGGTATTGTGCACGGCCATGGCGGCGTGCTGCTCGAACATCTGAAAGCCGTTGCGCTGCAATCCGATATCGGCCCCGACGACACCTTCTTCTGGTACACCAGCCCGAGTTGGATGATGTGGAATTTCCAGGTGGCCGGGCTGCTCGCGGGCGCGACCATCGTCTGCTTCGACGGCAGCCCCACCTATCCCGAACCGGACGCGCTGTGGCGGATCGCCGCGAAGGTGCGCGCGACGGTGCTCGGCACCAGTCCCGGCTATGTGCTGGCCTGCATCAAGGCGGGCTCGGTTCCCAGGGACGAGCACGACCTGTCGGCATTGCGGATGATCGGGATCACCGGCTCGGCGCTGCCGCCGTCGTCGGCACTGTGGTTGCGCGACAACGTCGGTGACCACATTCCGATCTCCTCGATCAGCGGCGGCACCGATGTGGTGTCGGCGTTCATCGGCGGGGTGCGCACGGTGCCGGTGTGGCCGGGTGAGCTGTCGGCGCCGTATCTGGGTGTGGCGCTGGAGGCCTACGACGAGTCGGGGAATCCGGTGCGCGGCGAGGTCGGCGAGCTGGTGGTCACCAGGCCCATGCCGTCCATGCCGGTCAGTTTCTGGAACGATCGGGACGGAAAGCGTTACCACGACGCGTATTTCGACACCTACCCCGGAATCTGGCGGCACGGCGACTGGATCACCATCACCGACCACGGCTCGGTGGTGGTGCACGGGCGTTCCGATTCCACGCTCAACCGGCACGGCATCCGGATGGGCAGCGCCGATATCTATCAGGCGGTGGAACGGCTGCCCGAGGTCGCCGAGGCGCTGGTGATCGGTGCCGAGCAACCCGACGGCGGCTACTGGATGCCGCTGTTCGTGGTACCGGCAGCCGGCGTGGAACTGACCGATGAGCTGGCCGAACAGATCAAGGACGTGATCCGGCGCGAGGTGTCGCCGCGGCACGTGCCCGACGAAATCCTGGCCGCGCCCGCCGTGCCGCACACTCGCACCGGCAAAAAGCTCGAGGTGCCGATCAAGAAGCTGTTCCAGGGCGCGGACCCGGCCCGGGTGGTCGAGCGCAGCGCCGTCGACGACCCTGATCTGCTCGACTGGTACGCACGGATTCGCCCTCCTGGCGGCAGGTGATCCACGACTCACGCCGGGGAGCGCCACATTGCCGCTGGTTACCGAGCGATACCATGACGGAATGAGTGTCGACAATCGCCGTACCGTGCGTGCGAAGAGCAACGGCGACTCGGCGCCACGGGAGATCCGGCGCAGGCCGAAGAACCGGCGAGCCCAGATCGCGGCGGCCGCTGCCTCGGCCTTCGGCTCCCTCGGCTACCACGGTGTCAGCATGGAGGACATCGCCTCGGGTCTCGGCATCAGCTCCGCCGCGCTATACCGGCACTACCCCAGCAAGTACGCCCTTTTCCGGGAGGAACTGCTGCGGGTCGGCCGGGCCATGACCGAATCGGTGCACCTGCCCGAGGACGCCGTCGGCGCAAGCCCCGAGCACCGGCTGCGGCAGGTGCTCGACGCGCTCATCACCGCAACCATCGACAACCGGGCCAGTGTCACCCTGGTGCGCTGGGAGGGTCGCTACCTCGAGCCCGAGGATTCGGATCTGCTCACCGAACAGCAGGCCACGGTCCTCGACGCCCTCGGCGCCGAACTGCACGCGCTGCGGCCCGAGCTCGACGAGGACGATCTGCGGGTACTGCGCGCGGCCATGCTGAGCACCATCACCAGCATCGCCGATCACCATGCCGCGCTCCCCGCGAAATCGCTTACCCGCCTGCTGTCCTCGGCCTGCTGGGATATCGCACAGGCCGAGCTGCCCGCCGTCGGGGACGCTGTGGAACCCGCCGCGGCGGCGGAGATCCCGGATTCGTTCAAGCACGAACTGCTGCTGCGCAAGGCCGTCGAGCTGTTCCACGATCGCGGGTATCCGAACGTCAGTGTGGAAGATATCGCGACCGCGGCCGGGCTGTCGGCGGCGTCGGCGGTGTATCGGTTCTATCGCGGTAAGAGCGATCTGCTGGCGGCGGCGTTCCGCCGTGCGGCCGAACGGGTTTCGAGTGCGATCGGGCCCGCGGTCGCGTCGGCCGACAGCGCCGAGGCTGCGCTGGTCTCGCTGATCGATCAGTACGTGGCGGGCTCGTTCACCGAGCGGGCGCTGACCTTCGTCTACTACACCGAGTTCCAGCACGTTCCGGCCGAGGAACGCACGGTGCTGCGCAATATCCAGCGGCTCAGCGTCGAGGAATGGGCGCGGCTGGTGCGTGAGGTGCGTCCGGAACTCGCGCCGGCCGAATCGCGGTTCCTGGTGCACGCCGCCTTCGCTTTGGTGGTGGATCTGGGGCGGTCGTTCGGTACCGCGCCGATCGCCTCGCAGGGGCGGGTGGCCGCGCTGATGCAGATCGTATTGTTCGGGCGCCGCGGGCAGGCCTGATTCCCGCTCACCGGGCGGCCCTAGGGCTCGGCGCGGTCCGTCGGCGCCGGGATATGTTACGGCTCATTCTTTCTATCTGTGAGGCAACAGTAGTCGTTATAGGCCCTTTTGTGATTTAAGATTCACTTCTCCCGCGCGGGGAGAAAGTGCGCGTGAGGCAGTGCTTCGCCGGGCTATCATCGCCGCATGGGAGCCCGGAACCGCCGCTCGACGCGGGAGACGACCGCGGGCGAGACCACCGGGTCTCGGTCGGTGCGGCGCAGGCCGCGCGATCGCCGCGCGCAGATCGCCGCCGCGTCGGCCGAGGCGTTCGGATCACTCGGCTACCACGGGGTCAGCATGGAGGACATCGCCTCCCGCCTCGACATCAGCTCTACCGCGCTGTACCGGCACTACCCCAGCAAATACGCGCTCTTCCGCGAGGAGACGCTGCGGCTGGGCCGGTTGAGTGTGGAGGCGGTGCGGCTGCCGGAGGACGCGCGACTGTGGACCGCGCGCGAACGGCTCGAACACGAGCTGGACGCGCTGATCGGCGCCTCCATCGTCAACCGGCGCAGCGCCGCCCTGCTGCGCTGGCAGCGACGCTACCTCGAACCCGATGACGCCGACCTGCTGCACGAGCAGCTCACGGTGGTCGACAGCGCCCTGCGCGACACCCTCGGCGAATACCGCCCCGAGCTGGCCGGACGCGACTGCGCGGTGCTGTCGGCGGCGCTGCTGAGCGTGCTCAGCAGCATCGGTGACCACCACGTGGCCATTCCGGTGCGCTCATTGACCGAACAGCTCGGCACCGCCTGCCGTGCGCTGGCCGACACCCGGCTACCCGCCCCCGGCGACGACACCGAGACCACCACGGCGCGCGAGATCCCGCTGACCTTCAAACACGAACTGCTGCTGGTGCGCGCGGTGGAACTGTTCCACGAACGTGGCTACCCGAATGTGAGTGTGGAAGACATCGCCACCGCCGCAGGACTGCCCGCCTCCTCGGCGGTCTATCGGTTCTATCGCGGCAAGGGCGATATCCTCGCCGCCGCGTTTCGCCGTGCGGCCGACCGGGTTTCGGCCGCCATCGGCCCCGCCGTCGCCGGCTCCGACGGACCCGAACAGGCCCTGCACACCCTCATCGACCTGTTCGTCGACGGCTCGTTCGCCGAACGCGAGCTGACCTTCGTCTACTACGCCGAGATCAGCAATGTGCCCGCCGAGGAACGCACCGTGCTGCGAAACATCCAGCGGCTCAACGTCGAAGAGTGGGCCAAGCTGCTCACGGCGGTGCGGCCCGAGCTGCCCGCCGCGTCCGCGCGAGTACTCGTACACGCCGCGCTGGCCATGGTGGTCGATCTCGGGCAGCGGTTCGGTTCGGTGGATCCGGCCTGCTCACGCCGGCGGGTGGCGGCATTGATGCGGCAGGTGCTGTTCGGGCGGTGATCTGCGGCCGTCAGGGTTGCGGTGACGGCGCCAGCGGTGCGTTCATATCGTTGACCAGCCAGCGATCGCCGGTCTTCTCCATCCGCATCACCATCGACAGCTGCCCCGGCGCTGGCTGCCCCTGGGTGCCGAGGCTGGTGATGGTCTGGCCGATCACCACGATGGCCTCCGCGGAGGTCTGGTCACCGGATTTGATCGCGCACTGCACATCACTGGCCGCCGAGACGACCTGGCCCTGCGCGAGCACCTCACGCAACTCCTGGCTGGTGGCTTCGAACTGCTGGCGCCAATCGCCGGTGGCGCCGTCGAGCACCGCTCGGAAGTACGGGTCGAGGTTCTTGGCGTCATAGTTGGCCAGCACGGGTGCGTACGCGCAGGCGGCCTGGCGGGCCTCCTCCTGGGCGGCCAGCACCGCTTCCTTGTCGCGATCCTGCATGGAGAAGTACAGGGTCGAGGCGGCACAGGCGACCAGCAGTAACGCCACGGCGCACCGGGCCGCGAGGACGCGCATACCGGGGCGCTGCCCGTCCCGGCGGCCGATCGCCGCGGACAGTCGACGTAGGGGCCGCTTGCGCGATCCGGTGACCGTATCGGCTGTGGTCACCGCCGAATCGACGTCGCTGTGCGTGGCGTCGGGGGTCTTCGACAGGCTCGGTACGTGCGCGCTCGCACCCCCGGCGGGTGCGACTTGCCTGGCGCCTTGTGAAATCTGCTCACCGGCCGGCAGATCGGCAGCCACGTCGGGCGCGGCCGAGTCGACGGCCAGCTCAGTCGCGCGGTCCGATTCCTGCGAGGCCGCCGGCTCAGCGGAGCCGCCCCCGCCCGCGGCCGTATTGGTGCCGCGCGACTTCGGTGCGGCCCGCTCCACGGCAACGCGCAGTTCGTTCACGGCATCCTGGGCGGCAGGGTCGGTGTCGTTGGTGCTCATACTGTTTCGGTCCTATCTGCCGGGGATCGGGCGGGAGAGTTCGTTGCCGGTGGCGCCGGGCGGCGGGCCCGCGGTGTTGTCGGGGACATTCGGCCGCGGCGCGTTGGCGGAGCCGCGGATCTGCAACGCCGGGTCGCTGGTGATGCAGTAGTTGTAGAGGCGCACCCGGGTGTCGGTGGTCGGGGTGGTCGGGACGACGGGGATGGTGTCGTATTCGCAAGTCGGGCGCGGCCACGGGTCGACGAGGGTGTGGTAGGCGCCGTCGTGGGCGGGGATGCCGATGGCGGCCGAGCCTTCGCGCAGCGCGGGGAAGAGCGCGGCGATGGCGGGGGCGCGCAGCTTGGCCGCCTTGGTGATGGCGACGAAGTTGGTGACCAGATTGGTGATCGGGTCCTCGGTGGCCCGCACGAAGCCGCCGAGGGTTGCCAGCTGATCGGGGGCCAGATCGAGGAAGCGGCGCACCTCCTGATCGGCGGCGGTGAGCTGGTCGAACAGCGCGCCCGCACCGGTGGTGAGCGTGGTCAGGTCGGGTTGGGCGTGCGATGTGGTCTCGGCGATGACGCCGAGATTCTCGATCAACTGCCGGGTCTGCGGCAGCAGATCGCTGAGCCCGGCCATGGCCCGGCTGATCCCGGAAATCATGTTGCGCAACCGATCCGGACCGCCGGCCAGCGCCTTGTCGAGCTCGTCGACGATGACGGTGAGCCGCTCCGGATTCAGCCCGCCGATCAAGCCGCTGACGTTGGTCAGCACCGACTGCACCGACACCGGCGTCGAGGTATGCGCCACGTCCACCACCGCGCCGTCCTGCAAATAAGGACCGGAATCGGCATCGGGCCGGAAGTCGAGGTACTGCTCACCCGCCGCCGACAACCGGCCCACGGCGACGGTGCCGCCCACCGGAATCTTGGCCGACGAATCGATCTGGGCCACCGCCGCGATGCCGGTCTCGGTAACCCGAACATCACTCACCCGGCCGACCCGGGTACCACGGAAGGTGACATCGTTGCCCGGCAGCAGACCGCCGGAACCACGCAGCTCGACGGTCACCGCATAGCTGTTGGGCAGCGGTTTGATCCGCAGCACCTCCGCACCGAGATACCAGGACCCGAGCACGAGGATCACCACGAGCCCGAGGTTCGCGACCGCGACGCGACGGCGAACCAGGTAATTCCACAGCGGGATGTTCACCGCTCACCACCTTGCGGGGCCGGGTGCGGCGCGGGCGCCTGCTGCCCTGGCCCCGGTTGAGGCGGGCTGGTGACCCGGCCGATCACCTTCTGAATCACCTGCGCGAGGCTGCCGATGAACGCGGGCACGTCGCCGACCTCGGGCAGCCGGCTGCCGGTCGGGTCGGTCAACGCGCCGACACTGAGGTAAGACACGGTTGCCGCGACGGCCAGTGTCGGCCCCTCGAGGGTGGCCTCGAGCGAGGGATAGATCGAATGGAATCGCTCGAGCAGTTGCCCGAGATCACCACCCATCTGGGTGAAGCCCGACATCAGCCGCTGGATGCTGTCGAACAGGCTGACGAAATCCTCGCCGGTGGTGTTGGTGAAATCGCCGAGCGCGGCCATGGTGACCGAGACCTTGTTGATCAGCGCGGAGATATCGCGATTGTTCTCGGCCACCAGCCCGAGCAGCCCAGGGAAGGTATCGGCCGCCTGCCCCAATTCCGCCTTGCGCGCGGCGAGTTCACCGGTCAGCACATTCACCCCGGACAGCACACTGTCGATATCGCCGGTGCGGGCATTGAGCGCGGCGAGCACACTGGTGAGCTCGGTGATCATGTGCGCCAGCTGGGGCGCGCGGCCGCCGAACATCGAATCCATCTGCGCGGTGATCTCGGCGGCCTGATTGAGCCCGCCGCCGTTGATCAGCATCGACACCGACACCATGAGCTCTTCCACCGAGGCACCGGCGCCGGTGTGATCGGTGCTGATGATGTCGCCGGGTTGCAGCAGTTCGGTGTCGGGAGAGGCCGGTGGCAGCGTCATCGCGATGAAGATGTCGCCGAGCGGGGTGGCCTGGCGCAATTCGGCGGTGGTGCCACGTGGCAGCTTGATGTCCTCGCGAATCAGCATTTCCACGTCGGCGATGAAATTCGTGGTGGAGATATCGGTGACGACGCCGATATCGGTGCCGCCGATCTTCACGTGCGCGCGGTCGGGCAGGTTCAGCGCATCGCGGAAGGCGGCGCGGATGGTGTAGCCGGGGCCGCCGATACCGGGTTTGGGCATCGGCACGTTCTCCACCGTGATGCCGCAGCCGGTGGCCGCACCCACGGTGAGGATCACCGCGCACGCGCCGAGTGCCCTGCGGATCAGCACTGTCCTGCGAATCATCACTCTCATTTCGTGAGTCCGAGCAATGCGGCGGTCAGCCCGAAATCGGGACCGAAGTCCTGGATCTTGCCGGTGCGGCAGCCGTCGGAGCGCATCTGCACGCGTTCACAGAACAGCGAGAGCACCTCACCGTCGAGCACCGCCTTGTCCAGCAGGCCGTGCAAACGCAGCGCCCGGTGTTCGCGGCTGACGGCGTTGGAGAAGTTCTCGAAGAACAGCGGTGCGACGTCGACCAACTCGGTGAGGCCGCGCGCGTTGGCGCGCATCTGGGCGGTGATGGTGGTGAACCGCTGCAACGCACCTGCCAGCTGATCGGAATTCTGCCCGACCACCGAGGAGGTGTTGTTGACGAAATCGTTGAGCTGGGTCAGCACCGCCTGCAGGCCTGGTGACTGCTCGCCCATCAACTGCACCAGTTCGGTGAGCCTGCCGCTGAAATCGCGGACGGTCTGATCGTTGGTGGCGATGATCTGGGTGATCTCGTTGAGTTTGATGATGGTGTTGGCGATCTGGTCCTTGTTGGCGAAGGACACCTCGAACGCCGATGACAAGGCGTCCAGGGTGGCGCGCAGCCGGTCGCCATTGCCTTCCAGCAGCGGGAACAGGACCCGGCTCGCCATCGGGCCCTGCGCGTTATCGCCCTTGAGCGCGGCGCCGAGCTGATCGAAGTTCTCCAGAATCCGGTCCAGTTCCACCGGCACCCGGGTGCGGGCCAGCGGAATATGGGCGCCGTCGGCCAGCAACGGGCCCTCGCCGGAATACGCAGGAGCCAATTCGACGTGCCGGTTGGTAATCAGCTGCGGCGAAATGAGCGCGGCCATCGCGTTTTCGGGAACCTTGACGTCTTTGTCGATGGTCATGGTGACCTGGACGTAGCTGCCCTTGGCCGTCACCGTCTCCACCCGGCCGACGGGGACACCGAGAATCGCCACCTCATTGCCCGCGTACAGGCCGGCGACGTTCTCGAAATCGGCGCTGATGCGCAGATGTTCGCCGAGATACTGATCGGGCAGTGCGCTGATGCTCTCCGGCAGCAGCGCACAACCGGCTGCCAAGGTCGCCGCGACACACAGTGCCGCCGTGCGCACGATCGTGCGAATTCTCATGAGCTGCACCCCTGAACGGCCTGAGCGAAACACAACCAGTTGTCCGGCAGGAACCACGGCGCCCAGACATCGCCGTAGGGGCCGTTGCCGAGGGCATTGTTGAACTGGCGCAGCGCGACCGGCATGATTTCGTAGAGCCGGTCCAGGTTGTCCCGGTTCTTCTCCAAGCCCTGGGTCATGGTGTTGAGGTTCTGGATCAACGGACCGAGCTGATCGTTGTTCTCGATACCCATCTCGCGCAGCAGCGCCGACAGTGCGGCCACGTTGTCGAGCAATTGGCGCAGCAGGTTCTGCCGCAGCGCCACCGCGTTTCCGATCGCTTCACCGCGAGTCAGCAGCAACAGCACACTGTTCTGATTGTCGGCGGCCAATTGCGAGACCTGATCCAGGCCCTTCAACAGCACATCGACCTCGTCACGGCGATCGTTGATCACCTTGGCCAGCGCACCGATACTGTCGAGCGCGGTGATCGCCAGCTCCGGTGAATCGCCCATCTGCTGGTCGAACAGATCCAGCGCCGTGCGCAGCTTCTCCGGATCGATCCGCTCGATGCGTTCGAACGAGGATTTGTATTTCGGATCCTGGATCACTTTACCCAGGTTGTAGGGCACCGAGGTGTTCTCGATCGGAATCCGATTGTCCGGAAGCCCTTTACCGTCCCCTGGGGTGAGCTCGATATGCAGCCGGCCGAGAATGGTCGACATCTTGATCGCGGCGCGGGCATCCGGTCCCAGCCGCATATCGCGGCGGATCCGCACGTCGACGACCACCTTGTCGTCGACCAACCGCACCGCCCGCACCGCGCCGACCTCGATACCCGACACATCCACCGTAGCCCCCGGCCGCAGACCGGCCGCCTGCGCGAACTCCACCTGAATGGTTGTGTCCGACAGCCGCGCCTGCGAAATCACACTGGAGCCGACCAGCAGCAACACCACCGCGGCGGCAGCGCCGACCCCCAGCCACAGGAAGCGGTTCGAGGAATACTTCGGCAGTCGTATTCGTGCCATCACCGGCACACCTCCGATTGGGATTCGCCGCCGACCTGCGAGAACAGCCCCGGCGGCAGCAGCACGCCCCACAGCGACACATCCAGGCGGCAGATATAGGCATTGGCGTAGGCGCCGTAGCTGGTGAAACGGGCCAGGCCATTGAGCACATTCGGCAGCTCGATCGCCGCCTGATCCAGTGCGGCACCATTGAGCAGCAACAGCGCCACACCGCTGGTGGCCATATTCTGCGCCCGCGCGATATCCGGTGTGACCTGCGTGATCAGCCCGACCAGCGCATCGGTGGAGGTCGCCACCTGATCGACCGAACTCTTCAGCGTTTCGCCCTCTGAATACAGCGCCTCCACCAGCGACCTGGCCTGGGTGATGAGCGTTTCCAATTCCTTGCTGCGATTGGCCAGACCGGCGATCACACTGCTCAGATTGGTGATCACCTGCCCGAGGATCTCGTCGCGCTCGCCGAAGGTGGTGGCCAGCTCGGCCGCCTGGGTGATCAGCGCACTCAACGACACACCGTCGCCCTGAAGCGCCTGGATCAACGTTTCCGACAGCGAATTGACCTGATCCGGTTGCAGCACGGAAAACAGCGGCTCGAACCCCGACAGCAGCGCCGACACGTCGAACGACGGTTCGGTGCGTTCGAGCGGAATATGGCTGCCCGGTGCGAGTACCGTGCCGTCGCCTTCGCCGGGAATCAGCGCGATATAGCGCTGGCCGATCAGATTCTGATACCGCACAAGGGCTTTGGTGGTGGTGGTCAGCCGCTGCCGGTCCTGGATGCGGAATTCCAGCCGCGCCTTGTAGTCGTCGTCGAAGTCGATACTGTCGACCCGGCCCACCCGCACCCCGGCCATGCGTACGTCGTCACCGACGCGCACGCCGAGTACATCGGAGAACGTCGCCGAATAGCTGTGCGTACCGCCGGGCACCGACCGCTGCAAGGTCGACCAGATGGTGTAGGTCAGCACCATCGCCAGCACCGCGAACAGGCTGAACCCGATCAGCGCCTTACCCGACCTCATGCGTGGACCTCCACGGATCCACCGGCCAGCAGCGGCGTGAGCAGTAGCAACTGCGCGGCAGTGGGCTTACCGCCGACGATCTCGGCGACCGCCGCGTGGCCGCGCACCGTCGTCACCGGGCGAGCGCCCGATGCGGGGAGCGGGACCATGCGCTGAGGTCCGGCCGGGCCCGAGGCGGCAGCCTGGTTCGCGCTTGCCGAGGCCGATCGGCCAGTAGCAGCCGGGGCAACACCATTCGGTGCGGTGCCCGGCGTTGTCCCGCCGTTGGGCGCGGAATCAGCAGGTCCAGGCGTCGATCCTGCCGAGCCGGGCACACCGGCCGCAGGCGTCGAACCGGCAGGTCCGGGCGCACTACCCGCAGCTCCGGGCGCACTGCTCGCCGGGCCGGGCACGCCGGCAGCGGGCGCGGCACCGCCAATTCCGGGCGGGCCGGGTAACGGCGCTGTGATCCCGGGAATCGCCGGCAGTCCGGGAATGAACGGCAGGCCGGGGACGGCCGGAGCGCCGGGGTGCGCGGGCGCCGGGGCAACCCCTGGCACCGGGATCACCGCCGGGGCCGAGCCCGCCGAATCGAGTCGCCGCGGCAGCATCTGCGGTGGATACTCCTGCGGTGGCGCCACTGTCGGCACCGACGGCCCACCGCAGCGTGGGCCGGTCATCTCGCCGTAGCGCGGGCAATCCTCGGCCGTGTACTGCTGGAAGGGGGTGAACGAGACGTCCAATTTCCACACCATCTGTTTGCGTGGACCGAAACGGAACACCGACTGCATCTTTTCCAGGGTCGCGTTGAGGTTGGCCGCGGTGTACGGGATGGCGTCGGGGTCGCGGGCCAGCGAGCCGAACAGTTCGTCCAGGCCGGGCACCAATTCCTTGGCCGCGTTCGGGTTACCCGCGAACAGGCTGTTCACCGAGTCCACGGCACCACTGGCATTGGCAAGCAGGGCGATGAGCTCGTCGCGGCGCTCGGTGAGTGTGCGCGCGGTCGTCACCGATTCCGCCAGCACCCCGACCAGCTCCGGCGCCGACTGGCTCAGCGCGGTGGTGGCGCGGCCGAGATCGCCGAGCAGCTCGCCCACTCCGTCGATGGCACGCACCTGCGTGATCCAGTTGTCGAGCCGTTCGATGGTGGAGCCGGGGACGCGAGCTCCGGGATCGAGGGCCGCGGAGAAGGTCGCCAGCACCCGGCCCAGCTTTTCGGGCTGGATATTGTCCAGGACGTCGCGCAGCACCGTCAGTGTGGTCTGCAACTGGACGGTGCCCACGCTGGTGTCTTCGGCGATGGTCGAACCCGCGTGCAGCACACCCTCGGACGGGCCGTTGTCGACCAGTTCGATCGCGGTGACGCCGAACAGGTTGTTGGGAATCACTCGCGCCGTCACGTTGTCCGGGATGGTCTCGGCCACAGCGGGTTTCAGGTCAACGAACACTTCCTGGCGCTGCCCGGCCGCCACCACGTCGACCGCACTGACCGCGCCGACCACCATGCCGCGGAACTTCACGTCCGCGCGGGCAGGCAGCCCGTCGCCGGTACTGGTGAGGGTGACGGTGACCGGCACCTTGGCCTCGAAGTAGCCGGTGTAGCGCAGGGCGAGCAGGCTCAGCAGCAACACCATGGTGGCCAGCACCGCGAGCCCGGACAAGGTCAGCTGACGCGCGGTGGGCCCACGCCCACTGGGATCCAGAATCATCGCCGCTACCCCGAAATCCGGAATCCGGGGTCGATACCCCAGATCGCGAGGGTCAGGAACAGATTCGCGAACACCATCACGACGATGACCATCTTGATCGCCCGGCCCGCCGCCACACCGACGCCTTCCGGCCCGCCGGAGGCGAAATAGCCGTAGTAGCACTGGATGAACGTCGACAACATCACGAAAACGATCACCTTGAGCAGTGAGAAGAACACATCGGGACCGATGAGGAACTGAAAGAAATAGTGGTCGTAGGTGCCCGCCGAGGTGCCGCCGAGGAACAGCACCGACAGCTTCGTCGCCAGGTACGCCACGGCCAGGCCGACGCTGTAGAGCGGGACGATGGTCAGCGTCGCCGCGATCATCCTGGTGGTCACCAGGTAGGGCAGCGGCCGGATGGCGATGGACTCCAGCGCGTCGATCTCCTCGGAGATCCGCATGGAACCCAGTTGCGCGGTGAACCGGCAGCCGGCCTGGATGGCGAACGCCAGCGTGGCCAGGATCGGCGCCAGCTCGCGGGTGGTCGCGAAACCGGAGATCGCGCCGGTCAGCGGGCCCATGGTGAGCAGATTCAGCGCGGTGAACGACTCCATGCCGACGGTGATGCCGCCGAAGGCGCACAGAATGATCACCACACCGACGGTCCCGCCACCGACGATCAGCGAGCCGTTGCCGAAGCCCACGTCGGCGGTCAACCGCAGCACTTCCTTGCGGTAGTGCCGCAGCACGAACGGAATCGCGGCCACCGCCTGGAAGAAGATGATCGCCTGATGGCCGACCCTGCGGTTGGCCTGAATCGGGACCGCGGCCGCCGCGCCGGCCATCCGCACCGGCTTCAATGCGGGCGGGGTATAGGTGCTGCCCACTCAGATCACCTTCGTCGGGAACAGGGTGTTGTAGAGCTGGGTGAGAATGATGTTGGTGGCGAACAACATCAGCGCCGAACTGACCACCGCCGAATTCACCGCGTCGGCCACGCCGCCGGGCCCGCCCTTGGCGTGCAAGCCGATGTCGCAGGCGATGATCGCGGTCAGCACACCGAACACCGCGGCCTTCACCAGCGCGACGATGAGATCGTTGGCGACGGCGAAGGAGGCGAACGAACCGATGAACGAACCGGGCGTGCCCGACTGCGCGTACACGTTGAACATGTAGGCGGTGGCGAAGCCGACGAAGACGATGAACCCGCACAGCAGCATGCTCACCAGTACCGCCGCCACCAGCCGGGGCGCGACGAGCCTGCGCACCGGGTCGACGCCCATCACCATCATGGCGTCGATCTCCTCCCTGATGGTGCGCGAACCCAGATCGGCGCAGATGGCCGAGCCGACCGCGCCCGCGATCATCAGCGAGGTCACCAGCGGCGCCCCCTGCCGGATGATGCCCAAGCCGGCGACCGCACCGATGAAGGTTGTCGCGCCGACCTGATTCACCAGCGCGCCCACCTGGATCGATACCACCACCGCGATCGGGATGGCGACGAACACCGTCGGCGCCGCGGACACGTTCGCCATGAAGGCGCACTGCTTGATGAATTCGTGGAACGGGAAGCGCCGCGCGAATACGGCGCGGAAGGTTTCGATGATCGCGTCGCGGCCGAGGGTGACCTGGCGGCCAAGCGCTTCCAGCGAGCGCTGGGGATGGCGTTTCCACAGGCCTCTGGCGTCGGCGAGCGCTCGCTCCAGATCCGTGGGCGGGGCGGGTTTTTCGGCAGTAGTCATCGGTTCTGCGTTCCCATCGCCGCGACATCACCGCTGAGCTGATGTTCGAGTGCCACGAGCCCGTACCCCACCACCGCGACCCCGGCGGCCACGGTACTCAGCACCGCCAGCCACAGCCCGAATCGCAGAATCGGGTTCACCTTCATCCGCCCACCGAGAATCTTGATGCCCATCACCACGAGGTCGATGAGCCACACCAGGATCATCATCAGCTCATGCACACATTCGCGAAGGTGAGCACCGGCCAGCACACGATCGAGCCGAGAAACGAGACCACGACGTCGATTCCGTGCATATCGCGGAGATGATCGGTGTGCGCCAGCGTCCAGATGACGCCGATCAGTCCGTATGGAATGCCGAGGATGATGAGAGTCCCGAGAAATTCGGAGACCTTCATCTCATAGCTGAATATTCGATCCAGCTTCTTGAGCATCGCCCTTGTCCTTTCCTGCCGGCCGACCCCGTCCGGCGCACGATCCCCGCCGCCGCGCGCAGGCGGCGCGCGTCGTGCGTGTCCGGCGCGCCTCCCAACCGGTCCGGCTGGATCGGTATGTTACGCACCATTCTGTTCGGTGTGGAAGTGATTCGACAAGATTCCATCGAACTCTGGCGAGGTTGACCCGACCAGCCAGGCACGATGCCGATCCCGCATGTGCATAAGTTATCGACTGTTCGCTAGCCAAAGCAGCCTTGCCCGGAAGAATCGCGAGTAACATAATGGGCGCAGTGGCACGACGGAGAGCCGCACTCGGCCGCTCCGGCGCACCGGCGAGAGAACGGAAATATGCCCATGACCGCAGTCGCGCAATCCTTCGAGCAGCATGGTCTGCCACCGCTGACCACCGAGCAGACCCGCATCCCCATCCGCAGCCACCACCGGCCGTTCACCAAACGACCGCTGGCGCTGACCGACGCCCTGGATTTCTGGAGCTTCGGCGGCGCCGCCGCCAATGTCGTGATGCAGATGGCGCGACCCGGCGTCGGCTACGGTGTCGCGGAGAGCCGCGTGGAATCCGGTGCGCTCATGGTGCATCCGTGGAAGCGGGCGCGGACCACCACGCAATACCTGGCCGTATCCATCCTCGGCACCCAGGAGGAGAAGGACGCGTTCCGCGAGGCCGTGAATGTGGCCCATCGCCAGGTGCGGTCGGGGCCCGACAGCTCGGTGAAGTACAACGCCTTCGACCGGCATCTGCAACTGTGGGTGGCCGCGTGCCTGTTCATCGGATTCGAAGACACCTACCAGCTGCTCAACGGCAAGATGACCGACGAGCAGGCCGAGCAGTTCTATCAGACCTCATCGCCGCTGGCGACCGGTCTGCAGGTGCCGCGGGAGATGTGGCCGGCCACCCGCAAGGATTTCGACGCGTACTGGAACGAGATGGCGCGCCAGGCCGTGCTCGACGATTTCGTGCGCGGCTACTTGGATGATCTGCTGAATCTGCGGATGATCCACTGGTATCTGCGGATCCCGTTCCGTGGTCTGCTGAAGTTCTTGACCATCGGATTCCTCGCGCCCTACTTCCGCGAGCAGTTGCGGGTGGAGTGGACCGCGGCCGATCAACGGCGCTTCGACAACCTTTTCCTGTTCGTCGGTTTCGTCAACCGATTCATTCCGCGGTTCCTGCGATTCGGCGGTTCGCATGCGCTGATGGTGGATCTGCGCCGACGGATGCGGAAGCAGAAGAGTTTGATCTGAGACGCACCCGGATCCGGCGGCGCAGCGTGGGGCCGCCGGATCCGGGTGATCGACCGCTGCCCCGGACCGCTAGCGGCCGGGGCAGCTGGTGTGTTCACCGGCGGACGTAGATGCCCACCAGGTCCTTGAGCGCGCGGTTCTCGCCGTGCAGTTCCTCGAGCGCGATACGCAGGCGGCGCACCTCGTTGGCCAGGTCGTCGGCGCTGCGGTGGCCGAATTCCGGGTCGGCGACCGGCGTCACCGTCGAGGCCGGGGGCGCGGTCACCGCGACCAGCTCGGCGGCGCGCTGCTCGGTGGCCGGGGCCGGCTGCTCGGCGGCGGGTGCCGGCTCGGTGGCGGGTGCCTCGGCCACCGCGGTGAGTTCCTCGACAACCGGGGTGGGCTCAGGCCCGGCGACCAGCGTCGCGGCGGCGGCCGGTGCGGCCTGAAGACGCGCGGCCGCCTTCTTCGCCGGGGACGAGCCGTTGGTCGACGCGGCCCGCTTGCGAGCGGTGGCGGCCCGAGCCTTCTGCGCCTTCTTCACCACACGCTTGCGCGGCGCGGGGGCGGCTTCGGCCGGGGCGGGCTCTTCGGCCGCCGCCGCACCGTTGGCCGAGGCGGCGGCCTTGACCCAGTTGGTGAGGGCGCCCACCGACGGCCAGCCCACCTTCTGCACCACTTCCTCGCACGCCGCGTTCAACGACTTACCCTCGGCGCGGAGCTTTTCCACCTTCTTGACTGCCCTGGCTTTTTCCGCATCGGTGAATCTCTTGGCCATTGTCGCCGCTCCTGCTATCCAGATCATGGTCATGTCACCCGGTATCGAACACAGATGACAGCACAGCCAGTGCCGTGCGAAACATAACGGATATACCCGATTCCATGCCAATCAAGACAATCTCTGGAACTGCGGGTGGAATTCTCCAGGAGCCGGACGGCGGTGTGATCGGCGCGGCGGTAGGCACGTTAATCGTTGTGCTGGAACGGTTTCGATATCAGCGCCCGGGTGAAGTGTGATCATCGGCGGCGATACCGAAACCGTCAGCAGCGCTATCTCCTACTGTGCCGCTAGGCCGGCGTCACCGACACGGGAACACCATTGAACACCGCATTACCGGAGGGACGGTCGACCACCGTGTCATCGGTGAGCACATTGGTGTTCACACCGGCATGCTCGCGCGCCACCCGTTGACCGCCAACGGTGTGGCCCCAGCCGTGCGGCAGGCTCACCACGCCGGGCATGATCGCCTCGGTCGGTTCCAGATCCACGGTGAGTTCGCCCGCCGCCGATTTCACCACCGCGTGCTCGCCGAGGCCGAGCCGGTCGACGTCATCGGGGTGGATGTGCAGCGTGCAGCGGTTCGTGCCGCTCACCAGGCGCGGCATATTGTGCATCCAGCTGTTGTTGGAGCGCAGGTGGCGGCGGCCGATCAACACCATCTCCGGTGCGGCGGCGGCCAATCCGGTGCGCAGGCGGTCGACATCGGCGAGCAGCTGCGGCGGTGCGAGTTCGACGCGACGGGACTCGGTGCGCAGTACCTCGGGCAGCCGCGGCTGGAGCGGGCCGAGATCGACGCCGTGCGGGTTGTCCAGCAAGGTCGCCAGGGTGAGGGTGCCGCCGCTCCACGCGCCGTACGGGCCCAGGCGCAGCATCATGTCGATGCGCTGCTCGGTAGTGTTCACACCGATCAATTCGCTGCGACGGTCGGCCAGACCGGCCTTGTGCAAGGTGCCCGCGATGACGAATTCGTCGAAGGCGGTGAGGGCGTCGCGGCCGTCCGCGCCCCGGTGATCACCGCCGGTGACCGCAGCGGCCAGGCGGGCGATGACCGCGGCCTCCGACGGCCGCTCGCCCAGCGGCACCAGCGGCCGCGAGTAGCGCGCGTAATTGCGGACCGCGAATTGCAGCAGCGCGAAATCGTAATGCGGTGATTGCAGCGGACGCGGCGGCGGCAAGATCACATCGGCATGACGGGTGGTCTCGTTCAGATAGCAGTCCACGCTCACCATGAACTCGAGTTCGGCGAACGCGGAATCCAGGCGCGCGCCATTGGGTGCCGACAGCACCGGATTTCCGGCGACCGTGATCAAGGCCCGCACCTGGCCCTCGCCCGGCGTGGTGATCTCGTCGGCCAAGGTGGCGACCGGGAATTCGCCCATCGCCTCGGGCAGTTCACGGACCCGGCTGGTCCAGCGGCCCAATCGGAATGCTTTGGTGCGCACGATGCCCAGCGCCGCGGCCGAGGCGAACATGACCCCGCCCGGTGCGTCCAGATTTCCGGTGAGGGTATTGATCACATCGACCAGCCATTGGGTGACCGTGCCGAATTCGGTGGTGCAGGTGCCGATCCGGGCATACACCGCGGCGGTGGGCGCCTCGGCCAGTTCACGGGCCAGCCGGACAATCGTGTCCGCGGGCACGCCGGTGCGGCGGGCGACCACATCCGGTGCGAAATCGGCGGCGGCCGCGCGCACCTCGTCGAGCCCGTGCACCGGCGTCCGCAGGTCGACGAGGTTCTCCGCGAACAGCGTGTGCACGATCCCGAACAGCAGATACGCGTCGCTGCCCGGCCGGACGAACAGGTGCTCGTCGGCCAGGTCGGCGGTGCGGGTGCGGCGTGGATCCACCACGACCAGCCGCCCGCCGCGCGCCCGCAGCGCCTTCAGCCGGCCCGGGAAGTCCGGTGCGGTGCACAGCGAGCCGTTGGATTCCATCGGGTTCGCACCGAGCATCAGCAGGTAATCGGTGCGGTCCAGATCGGGCACCGGGATGGCGAGCGGATCGCCGAACATCAGCCCGCAGGAGACCTGCTTGGGCATCTGATCGGCGGTACTGGCCGAATACAGGTTCTTGGTGCCGAGCCCGCGGATCAAGGCCGGGACGTACAGCGCGCCGGCCACGCTGTGCGCGTTCGGGTTGCCCAGGTACAGCGCGGCCGACTGCTTGCCGTACTCCGCCGTCACCGCCGGGAACCGTTCGGCGATGAGGTCGAACGCATCGTCCCAGGAGACGGCGCGCCAGCTTCCGGTGGCGCGGTCGCGGACCATCGGCTCGGTCAGCCGGTCCGGATCGCCGTCGAGGGTGCCGAGGCTGGCGCCCTTCGGGCAGAGGAAGCCCTGGCTGAACGGGTCCTGCCGGTCGCCGCGGACCGAGAGCACCCGGTCGTCGCGGTCGAGGGTCAGCTCGAGGCCGCAGACCGCCTCACACAGCGGACAGGTGCGAAGACCAGTCCGGGTGAGGTCGGCGGGCCGGTCGGTGGATTCGGTGGACGCGCGCGTTGCCATACCTCATCGTCGCGCGGGCTGACGGTCGATGAGAAGGATTCGGTCTAATTTTCTCGCGCGTAGTGGGTGGCTCGCCGCGGGCGGCTACCAGGGTTGCCGCGGTGCGAGGCCGGGCTCACCGTCGACCCGCAGCCGGGCCACCGCGAACCCGCAGCCGAGCTCA
Source organism: Nocardia cyriacigeorgica NBRC 100375 (assembly GCF_000308555.1). Classification (GTDB taxonomy): domain Bacteria; phylum Actinomycetota; class Actinomycetes; order Mycobacteriales; family Mycobacteriaceae; genus Nocardia; species Nocardia cyriacigeorgica. The sequence goes on from NZ_BAFY01000214.1 coordinate 26,732, forward strand.
CCGCTGCCCCGCGGCGGGCTCACCGTCGGCTGCCGTACCGCGACGGGCAGCCGACGGCGTGATGGGCCAATCGTCGGTGAATTCAGTTCGCTTCGACCGCCATGGCCCGGACCAGCGATTTCGGGCGCATATCGAGCCAGTGCGCTTCGACGTAGTCCAGGCACGCCTTGCGGGTGGTGGGGCCGTGGGCGATGGTCCAGCCGCCGGGGACGGTGGCGAAGGTGGGCCACATGGAGTGTTCGCCTTCGTCGTTGATGAGGACGTAGAAGCGGGCGTTGTCGTCGTCGAACGGGTTGGTCACGGTTGTGCCTTTCGGTAGTGCGGCAGGGGTTATGCGCGGTCGTGGTCGGTCCAGCGACTGGTGAGGACGTGGCCGATGCGAGCCAGGGCGGCATCGGTGGTCATGCGCCAGTGGGTGGTCTGGACGGAGTGGTTGTGGACGGTGCCGTCGACGGCGTCGGACCAGGTGGCGGCGCCGTTGGCGCCGGTGGGGTCGTCGGCCGCGGCGGTGAAATACACCAGCTCGCCCTTGTAGGGGCGCGGGTGGTAGCGGGCGATCAGGCGCAGCGAGGCCGCACCGGAATCCAGGACCCGGGTGAGCCGGTCGGCGCCGAAGGAGGCGAACGGTTCCGGCAGCTCGGACAGGTAATCCACCAGCTGGTCGCGGTCCAGCTCGCGGTCGGCGGTGTCGCCGAGCAGGCCGCCGAGCAGTTCGGCCACCGGGATCGGTGCGGTCGTGTCGACCTCGGCGATCAGCGCGCTGTCCATCATGGCCAGGGTCGCGACATGCTGGCCCTGGTCTTGCAGCAGCACCGCGATGGCGTGGGCCAGCACACCGCCCAGCGACCAGCCCAGCAGGTGATAGGGGCCTTCCGGCTGCACGGCGCGGATCTCACGGACGTAGCGCTGGGCCCATTCCTCGATCGAACCGGCTTGCGGTTCCTCGGAACCGAGCACCGGCGATTGCAGCCCGTAGAGCGGGCGGTCCGGTTCGATGTGCGCGGCCAGGCCGGCGAAGGACCAGGCCACGCCACCCACCGGATGCACACAGAACAAGGGTTCGCGGGCGCCGCCGGGTCGCAGCGGGAGCAGGACGTCGAAGGCGGCCTCGGCGTCGATGCGTCCACGTCCGGCGCGGCGGTTCGCGATCTGGGTGACGAGCCCGGCCGGTGTGGGGGCGGAGAACAGCCAGACGACCGGGATCTGCTCGCCGAGGGCGTCGGCGAGCTGTGCGGCCAGGCGGGTTGCCAGCAGCGAGTTGCCGCCGCGCTCGAAGAAGTTGTCGTCCAGGCCGATACGGGCGCCCACCTTTCCGAGCACGTCGCCGAAAACCTCGCAGACGGTGCGTTCCAGCTCGGTAACCGGCGCGCGGAACGCCCGGGAGCCGACCGAGGGGCGCGGCAGGGCGTTGCGGTCGACCTTGCCGTTGGCGGTCAGCGGCAAGGCAGGCAGCTGCATCAGCACGGCCGGAACCATGTAGCTGGGCAGCAATTGCGATAGCGCGGTGCGCAATTCGGCTTCGACGATCGGCTCGTCGGCGGTGAAATAGCCGACCAGCATGGCATTGTCACCGTCGCCGCGATGGGCGAGCACGATCGCGTCGGCCACCTCGGGCCGCGACCGCAGCGCGTGCTCGATCTCGGCAAGCTCGATGCGGTACCCACCCACCTTGACCTGGAAATCGCGGCGCTCCACGTATTCCAGATCGCCGTCGGCATTCCAGCGCGCCAGATCGCCGGTGCGGTAGAGGCGGCTGCCGGGCGCACCGAACGGGTTGGCGACGAACCGTTCGGCGGTCAGGTCCGGACGGTGCTGATAGCCCCGGGCCAGCTGGGCGCCGCCGAGATACAGCTCGCCACTCACCCCGGCCGGCACCGGATGCAGCCGGTCGTCCAGCACGTACACCTGGTTGCCGGATTCGGGGGTGCCGATGGGCACGATCGGTGCGCGGGTGCCGCGCTCGGTACGGAACCGGGTCACCGAGACCGCCGCCTCGGTGGGGCCGTACAGATTGTCGATGCGCGCGTCGGTACTCGCCGCGATCCGGTCCAGGGTCGCCGCGGGCAGGGCCTCACCGATGACCAGCAGCCTGCGCAGCGAGGCGGGCAGCGGACGGTCACCCGCGGCCTCGGCCAGCATGGCCAGCAACGAGGGCACCAGCGTCACCGTGGTGACCGCCGCGCGGTCGATCACGTCGAGCACCCGATGCGGATCGCGCTGGGACCCGTGCGGGGCGAGCACGATGCGGGCGCCGGTGCGGGTGGCCCACCACAGCTCCCAGATCGACAGGTCGAACGCGGCCGAGGTCAGTTGCAGCACAGCGTCGCCCACGCCGAGTGCGTATTCGGCCTGCATCCAGTCGAGCTGATGCGCGACCGCCGCGTGCGGGACCGCCACGCCCTTGGGGATGCCGGTGGAGCCGGAGGTGAAGATGACGTAGGCGGTGTTGGACGGCAGCAGCGGGGACCGGCGCTCGTGCGCGCGGACCGGTCCGGCTGCGGCCGCGCGGACGCCGGCGTCCCAGATGTCGAGCACGGGAGTCTCGATCGCCTCCGGCAACGGCATCGGCGCGCGGCCCGAGGTGAGGACCAGTGCCGGTGCGGCCGCCGCGAGGACCGCGGCCGTGCGCTCCCGCGGATGCGCCGGGTCGAGCGGGACGTAGGCGCCGCCGGCCGTCACCACCGCATACAGCGCGATCAGCAGGTCGATACTGCGCGGCATCGCCACCGCTACCAGCGTTTCCGGCCCGACGCCGCGGCCGATGAGCACCCGGGCGAGCTGGTTGACCCTCGCGCCGAAGTCGGCATAGGTGAGGGCGGTGTCGGCGGTGAGCAGCGCGATCGCGCCGGGTGTGCGCGACACCTGCGCCTCGAAGGCCGTGGTGAGCAGCGTGGGCGCGAATTCGTGCTCGGGCGCGTTCCAGACCCGCAGGACGCGTTCGGATTCGGCGGGATCCAGCAGCGGGAGATCACCGACCGGCGTCTGCGGGGCCGCGCAGATCGCGGTGAGCAACCGGTGCAGCCTGCCCGCGAACCCGGCGACGGTGGATTCGTCGAACAGCGCCGTGGCGTAGGTGAGCGAGGCCGCCATACCGGCGGGGGTGCCGTCGGCGTGGTAGCGGTCGGTGACCACCAGGTGCAGATCGAACTGGGCGACTTCGGAGTCGAAATCGGCTGCGGTGACGGTCAATCCGTCGAGCGCGAAATCGGCTTCGACCTGGTTGTGGAAGGAGAATCCGACCTGGAACAGCGGATGCCGGGCGGTGGAGCGTTCCGGGTTGAGCACCTCGACCAGCCGCTCGAAGGGGACGTCGGCGTGGGCGAAGGCGGCGACGTCGGTGGCGCGGACGCGGTCGAGCAGATCGGTGAAACCGGCGCCCGGTTCGACCTGCGCGCGGAGCACGAGGGTGTTGACGAACATGCCGACGACCTCGTCCAGCGCCGCCTCACCCCGTCCGGCGACGGGTGTGCCGACCGCGATATCGGTGGTGCCCGACAACCGGGCCAGCAGCACCGCGAACGCGGCGTGGGTGACCATGAACAGCGTGGCGCCGGCGTCGCGGCCGAGTTCGGTGAGCCGGGCGTGCAGGGTGGCGTCGATGCTGAAATCGAGGTGCCTGCCCTGAGTGGAGACGACGGCGGGACGCGGCCGGTCGGTCGGCAGGGCCAGCTGGGCGGGTAGCCCGGCCAGCGCCTCGGTCCAGTAGGCGAGCTGACGGGAGATCAGCGAGCCGGGATCGTCCTCGCTGCCGAGCAGTTCACGCTGCCAGCGGCTGTAATCGGCGTACCGCACGGGCAGCGGCGCCCAGTCGGGTGCGGCGCCGTGTTTGCGGGCGGCGTAGGCGAGCATCACGTCGCGGGCCAGCGGGGCCAGCGAGGACCCGTCGGCGGCGATGTGATGCACGACCACGACCAGCACGTGCTCGTTCGGGCCGAGGGCGAGCAGCCGGGCGCGGATCGGCACGGTATCGGTGACGTCGAAACCGTCGCCCACGAAATCCGCGACGGCGGCGCCCAGATCGTCGGCGGTCACCGCGATCGGCGCCAGCACCGGCGTACCCGCCTGCTCGATCGGCAACACCACCTGCACCGGACCGTCCGGTCGCTGCGGGTAGACGGTGCGCAACACCTCATGGCGTTGCACCACATCGGTGACGGCGGCATTGAGGGCCGCGATATCGAGCGCACCGGACAGCCGCACGGCCAGCGGGATGTTGTAGGCGGTGGACTGGCGGTCCAGGCGGTTGAGGAACCACATGCGCTGCTGGGCCAGCGAAAGCGGGACCGGGCCGTCGTCGGTGCGGCGGGCCAGCACCGGACGGGCCGGTTCGGCGCTGCCCCGGGCGTCATCGAGGACGGCAGCGAGGGCGGCGACCGTCGGATTCTCGAAGATCGTGCGGACGCCGACGGAGACGCCGAGCGCGCTGCCGAGGCGGGCGGCCAATTGGGTTGCGGTGAGGGAGTTTCCACCGAGGGCGAAGAAGTCGTCATCTAGGCCTACGGAATCCGATTCGCCATCGAGCACTGCGGCGATGACGGCCGCTACTGTGCGCTCGGTGTCCGTGCTCGGCGCGCGGAACTCCGCGGTGCGGAACTCCGGTTCCGGCAGGGCCTTCCGGTCCAGTTTCCCGACCGGCGTCAGCGGGAGCTCGTCGAGCACCATGATCGCGCTGGGCACCATGTAGGCGGTGAGCGACTTGGCGGCGTGGGCGGTGAGGGCGGCGGTGTCGATGGTCCGGCCGGGAGCGGCGACGACGTAGGACACCAGCGACACCGTGCCCGCGCTATCGGTATGACCCACGGTGACGGCGTATTCCACACTCGGATGGGCGGCCAGCACCGCATCGATCTCACCGAGTTCGATGCGCAACCCACGCACCTTCACCTGCTGGTCGGAGCGGCCGACGTACTGGATCGCGCCCGACGTCGTCCAGCGCACCAGATCGCCGGTGCGGTACAGCCGTCCACCGGCGGGACCATAGGGGTCGGCGATGAATCGCTGTGCGGTCAGCGCCGACCGCGCGTGGTAGCCGCGGGCCAGGCCCGGACCGCGTAGATACAGCTCACCTGTGACACCCACCGGCACCGGCTGGAGTCGTTCATCGAGCACCACCGCGGACATGCCGTGGATCGGGGTGCCCATATCGAACGGGTCGCCGGGCCGCATGGGCGCGCTGATCGTGGTGATGATGGTGGTTTCGGTCGGGCCGTAGGTGTTGAAGAACTGGCGGTTCTCGTCGGCCCAGCGGCGCACCACATCGGGGCCGAACGACTCGCCGCCGACCGTCAGCCGGACCAGGCAGCCGAGTTCGGCGGGATCGAGCGTCTGCAGAACGGCCGGCGTGAGGAACGCATGGCTCACCCGCTGGTCCCGGATGAGCGCGGTCAGTTCGCTGCCGCCGTACACGCCGGCCGGGGCGATCACCAGGGTCGCGCCCGCGGCGAGCGCGAGCAGCAGTTCCAGCATGGAGGCGTCGAAACTGGGTGAGGCGACGTGCAGCACCCGCGCGTCCGAGGTGACCTGGTACCGATCCCGTTGCGCCACCGCGACTCCGGCGATGCCCTCCTGCGTCGCGACCACACCCTTCGGCAGCCCGGTCGACCCGGAGGTGTAGATCATCCAGGCCGGGTTGGTGACCCGCACGCGGCGCACCAGTTCGGTCGCGGCGATCGGCGCGGGACTGGCCTGCCACAGCCGGGTGGCCGTGTCGGGGGCGTCGAGCACCAGCCACTCGACGTCGCCGGGCAGGTCCGCGCGCGCGGCCAGTGTGGTGAGGCCGAGCACGGCCCCGGAATCGGCCAGCATGTGGGTGATGCGCTCGGCGGGATAGGTCGGATCGACCGGGACGAAGGCCGCGCCGGTCTTGGCCACCGCCCATACCGCGAGCATCGACTCGGCCGATCGCGCGATGGCCACGGCCACCACGTCTTCGGCACCGACACCCGCGGCGATGAGCAGCCGTGCCAACCGCGAGGACTGCTCGTCCATGGCCCGGTAGGTCAGTTCCCGATCACCCGCGACGACCGCGACGGCGTCCGGATCGGCGACGACGGCGCTCGCGATGAGCTGGGCCAGCGTGCACGGCGGAACCGGCGCCGCACCGCGGCGGGCCAGCAGTTGCGCGCGTTCGAGCGGGGCGAGCAGTTCGGCCGCGCCGATGGGGCGGTCGGGGTCGGCGGTCAGCACACCGAGCAGGCGGCCGAAGCGGCGCAGCAGTCCGGCGGCGGTGCTGCGGTCGAACAGGTCGGTGGCGTAGTCGAGCTCGACGCCGAGGTGGCCGTCGTCGTCGGGTTCGGCGGCGACGGTGAACTGGAGATCGAAGCGGGCCACCGGTTCGTCGAACGGCACCGGCGTCAGCTCCAGGCCGGGCACGGTGAAGGTCCCGGACCCGGTGTTCAGGTAGTTCAGCGCCACCGTGAACAGCGGATGCCGGGACTGGGAGCGTTCGACGCCGAGCGCGTCGACCACCTGGTCGAACGGCACGGTGGCATGGGCGAAGGCCGCCAGGTCGGTCTCGCGGGTGTGGTCGAGCAGTTCGGCAAAGGTGAGCGTGCGGTCGGCGCGGGTGCGCAACACCAGGGTGTTGACGAACATGCCGACCAGATCGTCCAGCGCCGCGGCGCCGCGACCGGCCACCGGGGTGCCGATGGCGATATCGGTACTGCCCGACAGCCGCGCCAGCAAGGTCGCGAGCGCCGCATGCAGCACCATGAACGGCGTGGCGTTGTGCCGCACCGCCAGCTCCCGCACGCGGGCGCCGACCTCACCGCCGATGCGAGCCCGGATGCTCGCACCGCGCTTGGAGGCGACGACCGGACGCGGCTGGTCCATCGGCAGAGCCAGTTCTTCGGGCAGGTCCCGCAGCGTCCGTGTCCAGTACGCCAGTTGTTCGCCGGCCACCGCGGCGACGGTGTTGTGCTGCCACAGCGCGTAATCGGCGTATTGCACCGGCAGCTGCGGCCACAGCGGGGTGCTGTCGAGCACGCGGGCGAGGTAGGCGGCCAGCAGGTCGCGCAGCAGCGGGTTCATCGAATAGCCGTCGGCGGCGATGTGGTGCACCACCGCGACGAGGACGTGGGTACTGGGGTTTTCCCGCAGCAGCACGGCGCGGACCGGGACCTCGGTGGTGACATCGAATCCGGCGCCGATGAATGCGGCGATCCGGTCCGCAACGGCACCGTCGAGGGTTTCGACACGCAGACCGACGTTCGCGGATTCGGCCGGCAGCACGACCTGATGACCGGTGCCCGCGTCGTCGACGGGGTAGATGGTGCGCAGCGCTTCGTGCCGCGCGATCACGTCATCGAAAGCTCCGACCAGCGCGGCGGTATCGAGTTCGCCGCGAATGCGCACCGCCACCGGGATGTTGTGCGCGGCCGAGGCTGGATCGAGCCGGTTGAGGAACCACATCCCGCGCTGCACCGGCGCCAGCGGAATGCGCTCCGGACGCGGGCCTGCGATCAACTCGATGGCCTGCTCACCGGCCTCGCCGAGCCGGGCCGCCAGCCCGTGCACGGTGGGCGCCTCGAACAGCAACCGCACCGGCACGCGCCGGCCCAGCCGCTCCCCCAGCCGCGCCAGCACCCGGGTGGCCGACAGCGAGTTGCCGCCGAGATCGAAGAAACCGTCGTCGATGCCGACGGGCGAGACGCCGAGCACGGGCTCGAAGGACTCGGCCACCAGCCGTTCGGCCGAGGTGACCGGTGCGCGGTAGGCGGTGCGGTCGAATACCGGGTCGGGCAGGGCGGCGCGGTCGAGCTTGCCGGAGGCATTGAGCGGGAAGGATTCGAGCACCATGACCGTCGAGGGCAGCATGTACGACGGGAGCGTCGCGGCCGCGACCCGCAGCAGTTCGTCCTCGTGGACGGTCGCGCCCGGCAGGACGGTCACGTAACCGACCAGGTGTTCCGCGGCGACGCGGGCCGCGGCCTGCGCGACCCCGGGGGCAGCGGCGAGCACGGCCTCGATCTCCCCGAGTTCGATGCGCTGGCCACGGAACTTCACCTGGAAGTCGGTGCGGCCCAGATACACCAGTTCGGCGCCGGTCGCGGTGTGCTCCCAGCGCACCAGATCGCCGGTGCGGTACATCCGTTCGCCCGGCTCGCCGAAGGGGTTCGCGACGAACCGGTCGGCGGTGATGGCCGGACGACCGTGATAGCCGCGGGCCAACTGCGTCCCCGCCAGATACAACTCACCCGCGACACCGGGCAACGTCGGCCGCAGCCGCGCGTCCAGCACGTAGACGCGGCTGTTCCATTCGGGGTTGCCGATCGGCATGACGGTGCGCTCGACCTCCCCGGTGACCTCGCGGTAGGTGATGCTGACCGCCGCCTCGGTGGGTCCGTACAGGTTGTGCAGCGCGGCCGTGCTCACCGCGCCGAAGGCCCGCACGGTCTCGGCGGGCAGGGCCTCACCGATGACGAACACCGTGCGCAGAGTGGACAGGGCCGGAGTGAGCCCGGCGGACTCTACGTGCGCGGCGAACACACTCAGCATCGACGGCACGAAATCGGTGACGGTGACGCTGTATTCGCCGATCGTCTCCGCCAGATAGCCGGGATCGCGATGCCCGTCCGGCGTGGCGAGCACGACGGTCGCGCCCACCCGCAACGGCAGGAAGTAGCCCCACAGCGACACATCGAAGGTGGTGGCGGTCTTCTGGAGGTAGACGTCGTCCCCGTCGAGCCGGTACTGCGCCTGCATCCAGTTCAGTTGGTTCACGATCGCCGCGTGCGAGACGGTGACGCCCTTGGGTTTTCCGGTCGACCCGGAGGTGAAGATGACGTAGGCCGGATGCTGCGGCAGCAGGACCCCGGTCCGTTCATCGGTGGCGATCGGCTCGTCGGACAGGTCGAGTTCGACGGTGTCGACGCAGACCGTCGGCCCCTGGTAGCCGACATCGATGCGGTCGCGTTCGGTGGTCAGCAGGGCGGCCGGCTGGGCGGTGTCGAGGATGTGGGCGATGCGCTGGGCCGGATGGTCCGGGTCGATCGGCACATACGCGCCGCCCGCCTTGACCACCGCGTACATCGCGATCACCAGGTCGATGGACCGGCGAATCGACAAGGCCACCAGGGATTCCGGGCCGACGCCGAGACCGATGAGGTGGCGGGCCAGCCGGTTGGCGCGGCTGTCGAGTTCGCCGTAGCCGAGGGTGATCGCCGGGGTGCCGTCATCGGGGACGTAGACCAGCGCCCGATCCTCGGGCGTCGCGGCGGCCTGCGCCTCGAACTCGTCGAGCAGCAGTTCCGGGACGTAGGCGGTGTGCGCCGAATCGTTCCATTCGGTGAGCACCCGGTGGCGTTCCCCGGCGGCGAACAGATCGATATCGCCGACCGGACGGTCCGGCTCGGCGGCCGCCGCGTTCAGCAGCCGCAGCAGCCGAGTGCCGAATCCGATGACGGTATCGGCGTCGAAAAGGTCGGTGGCGTAGCCGAACCGGAATTCGTCGTCGGTGACGGTCAGTTGCAGATCGAAGCGGATCGTGTCGTGACCGGGGTCGACTTCGCTGATGGTGAGCCCGTGGAGTTCCAGCCGCACTGGTTCCAGGTTCTGGAAGAACAGCGCGACCTGGAACAGCGGATGCCTGGCCTGCGAGCGCGGTGGATCCAGCACCTCCACCAGTCGTTCGAAGGGCAGCTCGGCGTGGGCGAAGGCGGCCAGGTCGCGGTCGCGGACCCGGCGCAGCAGCTCGGCGAAACCGGTGGCGGCGTCGACCTCGGTGCGCAACACCACCGTGTTGACGAACATGCCGACCAGATCGTCCAGGGCGGCGTCACCACGACCAGCGACGGGTGCGCCGATCGCGATATCGCTGGTGCCCGACAGCCGGGCCAGCAGCACCGCGAACGCGGTGTGCACCACCATGAACGGGGTGCTGCCGGTGCGGGCGGCCAGGTCGGCGATGCGTTCGCCGAGTTCGGCACTCAGGCCGATGCCGACGGTGGCGCCCGCGTGCGAGGCGATGGCGGGACGGGGGCGGTCGGCGGGCAGGTCGAGCTGGGCGGGCAGGCCACGCAAGGTCTGCTGCCAGTAGGCGAGCTGCGCCGCGGCCGGCGTCGTCGGATCGTCTTCGGCGCCGAGGGTTTCGCGTTGCCACAGGGCGTAATCGGCGTACTGCACCGGAAGTTCCGGCCAGCCGGGCGCGCGACCGGCGGTGCGGGCGGCGTAGGCGGTCGCGATATCGCGGGCCAGCGGCGCCATCGAGAATCCGTCGGCGGCGATGTGGTGCACCACCAGCACCAGGATGTGCTCACCGGCCTCGACCTGGGCCAGGCCGATGCGGACCGGGACAGCGCGCGTCACGTCGAACGGGGTGCCGACGAATTCGGGGATGGATCCGACCTCGAGGGGGACGATGGGCGGTACCTGCGCCGGATCGAGCACCTGCTGACTGCCCACGCCATCGATGTCCGGGTAGACGGTGCGCAGGGTTTCGTGCCTGCCCACCACGTCGGCGATGGCGGCGGTGAGGGCATCGGTGTCGAGATGGCCGGTGAGCCGGATGGCGACCGGGATGTTGTTGACGGTCTCCTCCGGATCGAACCGGTTGAGGAACCACATGCGCTGCTGCGCGAGCGACAGCGGCACGGTCTCCGGGCGTTCCCGGCGAGTCGGCGCGATCTTGGCGCCGCTGCCGCGCAACCCCGCCACCCGCGCGGCCAGCCCCGCCACCGTGGGCGCCTCGAACAGCAACCGCACCGGGATCTCGGCGTCGAGTTCGGCGCCGAGCCGGGCGGCCAGGCGGGTGGCGATGAGGGAGTTGCCGCCGAGGGCGAAGAAATCGTCGTCGGCACCCACCCGGTCCAGGCCGAGCAGATCACCGACCAGCGTGGCGACGGTCTGTTCCAGGCCGGGTGCCGGCTCGCGGAATGCCGCGGCGGTGAACGCCGGGGCGGGCAGGGCTCGGCGGTCGAGCTTGCCGGAGGAGTTCAGCGGGAACTCGTCGAGCACGACGAAAGCCGCAGGGACCATATAGGCGGGCAGTTCGGCGGCGAGTTCGGTGCGGATCGTCTCGGTGTCGACTTCGCCGGCCGTGACCAGGTAGGCGACCAGCTGGTCGCCGAGGCGGGCATCCGAGCGCATCACGACCACGGCCCGCCGCACCGCGTCCAGATCGGTCAGGGCGTTCTCGATCTCGCCCAGTTCGATGCGCAGGCCGCGCAGTTTGACCTGGAAGTCGGTGCGGCCCAGGTATTCCACCTCGCCGTCGAGGCGCCGGCGCACGAGATCGCCGGTGCGGTACATGCGCTCGCCGGGTGCGCCGAAGGGGTTGGCGACGAAACGCTCCGAGGTCAGGTCGGGCCGGGCCACATAGCCGGAGGCCAGCTGCGCACCGCTCAGGTACAGCTCACCGGCCACGCCGGGCGGCACCCGGCGCAAGCGCGAATCGAGCACCAGCAGAGCGGTATTGAATACCGGGCGGCCGATCGGCACGGAGACCAGGTCGTCGTCGGTGACCTCGTGGAACGTCACGTCGACGGCCGCCTCGGTCGGGCCGTAGAGGTTGTGCACCGCGGCGCCGGTCAGCTCGCGGGCGCGTTGTGCGGTAGCGGCGGGCAGGGCTTCACCGGAGGCGAACAGCAGGCGCAGTGCCGCACTACTCGCAGTTTCCAGGAATACCGCCAGCATCGACGGCACGAAGTGGGCGACGGTGATCCGCTGCTCGCGGATCAGGCGGTCGAGGTAGACGGGATCGCGGTGCCCGTCCGGCCGGGCGACGACCAGGCGCGCGCCGACCTGGAGTGGCCAGAAGAACTCCCACACCGAGACATCGAAGGTGGCCGGGGTCTTCTGCACCACCGTGTCGCCGGCGGTCAGCGGGTACTGCTCCTGCATCCACACCAACCGGTTGACGATGGCGTGGTGCGGCACCGCGACGCCCTTGGGGCGACCGGTGGAGCCGGAGGTGAAGATGAGGTAGGCGGTATTGCCGGGGGTGAGCGCGCCGATGCGGTCGGCGGCGGTCAGCTGGTGCGCGGAATAGCCCGACAGGTCGAGCCGGTCGATGCGCACCTGGCGGGTGATGCCGGCATCGAGATCGAGGCCGGAGGTGAGCACGAGGACCGGGCGGGCGGTGGCGAGCACGTATTCGGTGCGTTCGGCCGGATGGTCCGGGTCCAGCGGTAGGTAGGCCGCGCCCGCAGCCACGACGGCGTACATGGCCGTCACCAGATCCACCGAGCGGCGCATGCCCAGCGCCACCACCGATTCCGAGCCGACGCCCTGGTCGGCCAGCCAGCGCGCCATGCGGTGGACGCGGCCGGCGAATTCGGCGTAGGTCAGGTTCGCGACCCCGGACGCAGTGCCGTCGACGGTGACAGCGATTGCCTCGGGAGTACGCGCGACCTGGGCCTCGAACAGCGAGGCCAGCGTGGCCGCTGGGTCGACCGGATGGGCCGTGTCGTTCCAGCGGGCGAGTGCGGCGCGTTCGGCGTCGTCGAGCAGGTCGATCTCGCCCACGGGCACTTCCGGCGCCGCGATGACGGCCTCGAGCACCCGCACGAACCGCGCGGCGACCGAGTGCGCGGTCGACCGGTCGAACAGATCGGTGGCGTACCGCAGCACTCCGCGCAGGACGGTGGTGCCGGCCTCGGCCTGTTCGCTCAGCTCGAGCGCGAGATCGAACTGCGCGACTCGGTTGTCGATGGGATACGCCGAAACCTCGAGACCGGGCAACCGCAGCACGGTGGGCTCATGATGTTCGTAGGTGAGCAGGGTTTGCAGGATCGGCGAATGCGCCTGCGACCGCACCGGATCCAGCTCATCGACCAGACGCTCGAACGGCAGCTCAGCGTGGGCGAAGGCGCGCACATCGGCTGCGCGGACCTCGGCGAGCAGCTCGGCGAACGAGCGGTCGGCGTCGACGCGGGTCCGCAGCACCAGGGTGTTGACGAACATGCCGACCAAGTCGTCCAGCGCCGCTTCGGCTCGCCCGGCGACCGGGGTGCCGATGGCGATGTCGTCCACCCCGGCCAGCCGGCTCAGCAGTGCGGCGTAGGCGGCGTGCACGACCATGAACGCCGAAACACCATGGGCAGTGGCCACTTCGTTGATGCGGCCGGCCAGTTCGGCGCCGACGGTGAACTCCACGGCCGCGCCACGACCCGAGGCCACGGCGGGCCGGGGACGATCGGTGGGCAGTTCCAGCACCGGCGCCAGGCCGGCGAGTTCCTCGCGCCAATGCGTGATCTGGGCGGCCAGCGCGGAATCCGGGTCGTCGGCCGAACCGAGGGCGGCATGCTGCCACAGCGTGAAATCGGCGTACTGGACCGGCAGCGGCGACCACGCGGGGGCGGTGCCCGCGGTGCGGGCGGCGTAGGCCGTCATCAGATCGCGGGCCAGCGGTGCGGTCGATACGCCGTCGGCGGCGATGTGGTGGACCACGACCGCCAGCACATGCTCGCCGGGCGCGGTGCGCAGCAGGGTCGCGCGGACCGGGATGCGGGTGCGGAGGTCGAAACCACCGGAGACGGCGGCGAGCACCGATTCCATCAGGTCGGCTGCGGGAACCTCGATGGGGCGCAATGCCAGTTCGCCGTCCGCGATGGTGTCGAGCACGACCTGGGTGGGACCGTCGGCGTCGGCGGGGAAGATCGTGCGCAGCGATTCGTGCCGGCCCACCACGTCCCGCAGGGCGGCGGCCAGGGCGGGCACGTTCAGCTCGCCGGTCAACCGGATGGTGATCGGGATGTTGTAGACCGCCGAATCCGGGTCGATGCGGTTGAGCAGCCACATCCGGGTCTGCGCCAGCGACAACGGAATCCGGTCCGGACGTGGGCCCGCCACCAGTTCCGGGCGCGGGGTCACCTCGGTCGTGACGCGCGCCGCGAGGCCGGCGACGGTCGGCGCCTCGAACACCTCGCGCACCGTCAACGCCGCACCGAGCGCCGCATTGGCGCGCGCCACCAGCCGCATGGCCAGCAGTGAATTGCCGCCGCGGGCGAAGAAATCGTCATCGGCGCCGATCGGGGTGGTGGCGCCGATCAGGTCGGCGATCAACGCGGCCAGCACCGTTTCGGCACCCTCACGCGGGGCGCGGAAGGCGGCGCCGGCGGCGGTGACCTCGACGGCGGGCAGCGCCTTACGGTCGAGTTTGCCCGCGGTGGTCAGCGGCATCTGGTCGAGCACCAGCAGGTGCGCGGGCACCATGTAGGCGGGCAGCCGGTCACGGACCTCGGCCAGGACGTCGTCGGCCGACAGTTCCTCACCGCTGACGTAGCCGACCAGGCAGTCCTGCCCCGACACATCGCGCGCCGCGACGACCGCCGCATTCCGCACACCCGCGACGGCGGTCAGCGCGGCCTCGATCTCCCCCAGCTCGATGCGCTGACCACGCAGCTTGACCTGGAAATCGTTGCGACCCAGATACACCAGATCGCCGTGCCGGTTCCAGCGCACCAGATCGCCGGTGCGGTACATCAACCGTCCCGGGGCACCGAAGGGGTCGGCGACGAAGCGTTCCGCGGTGAGCGCGGAACGCCCCTGATATCCGCGAGCCAGCTGATCCCCCGCCAGATACAGCTCGCCGGTGACGCCGATCGGCACCGGACGCAGCCGCGCGTCCAGCACGTAGGCGCGGGTGTTCCAGCACGGGCGGCCGATCGCCACGTCGCGGTCGGAGTCGTGATCCGGGTCGGTGAACTCGTGGAACACCGCCGAGATCGCGGCCTCGGTGGGGCCGTAGGAGTTGTGCACCGCGCCGGGGAAACCGTCGCGCAGGGCGGCCAGCAGATCCGGGGTGAGCGCCTCACCGCCGCAGTGCAGGTGCCGCAGCGAGGCGAGCGCGTCGCCCATGCCCTCGCCGATCAGCGCCGCCAGCACCGACGGGACGAATTCGGCGAAGGTGACGAGATGCTCGCGCAGCAGCCCGGCCAGGTACTCCAGGTCCAGGTGGCCGCTCGGGCGCGCGACGATCAGCGGCGCGCCGACCGCGATCGGCAAGAAGCACTCCCAGACCGACACGTCGAAGGTCAGCGGTGCGCGCTGCAACAGCCGATCGTTGCTGGAGATCTCGTACCTGGATTCCAGCCAGCGCAACTGGTTGGTGATGGCGCGATGGGAGATCGACACGCCCTTGGGCCGGCCGGTGGAGCCGGAGGTGAACAGCACATAGGCGGCGTTGTCCGGGCGCAGCGGACGCCTGCGGTCGGCATCGGTGACCGGCGCACCGGCGAAGCTCGACAGGTCGAGCGTCGCGTAATCCAGCACGGGCACTGCGAGTTCCGGTAGCCGCGCACCGCCCGCCTGCACCACCAGCAGCGGCGCCGCTGCGGCGATGACGTGGGCCATGCGCTCGGCCGGATGCTCGGGGTCGATCGGTACGTAGGCCGCGCCCGTGCGCACGATCGCGTACATCACCACGAGCATGTCGATCGAGCGCAGCGCACCGAGCCCGATGATGGTCTCCGGACCGGCACCTTCCGCGATGAGCTTGCGAGCCAGGCGGTTCACCCGCGAACCCAGCTCGGCGTAGGTCAGGGCCTCACCCTCGAACCGCACGGCGATGGCGTCGGGGGTGGCGGCGATGCGGGCGGCGAGCATGTCGTCGAGGGTTTCGACCGGGACCACCTGGTCGGTGGCGTTGCATGCGGTCAGCAGCAGGTCGCGCTCGGCGGGCGAGAGCAGGTCGAGTTCGCCGACGCGCACGTCCGGGGTGTCGACCAGGGCGCGCAGGACCTGGTCGAACGCCGCCAGGAAGCGGGTGGCGGTGGCGTCGTCGAAGAGGTCGAGCGCGTAGTGCAGGTGGACGTCGATGCCGTCGGGGGTGCCGTCGGCGGTGTAGCGGTCGGTCAGCGTCCAGTCCAGATCGAGCTGGATCGGCGCGGCATCCACCTCGAGCGCGGTGATGGCGAGTCGGTCGAGCCGCAGATCGGGCTTGGATTGGTTCTGCAGCGTCAGTGCGACCTGATAGAGCGGGGCGTGGGCCTGGGAACGCACCGGGTTCAGGGCGTCGACCAGCTGCTCGAACGGGACGTCGGCGTGCTCGAAGGCGGCCACGTCGACTGCCCTGACCTGGGCGAGCAGTTCGGTCGCGGTGGTGTCCGGGCGCACCTCGGTCCGCAGGACAAGGGTGTTGACGAACATGCCGACCAGATCGTCGAGCGCCTGATCACCGCGACCGGCTACCGGGGTGCCGATCACGACGTCGTCGGTGCCGGCCAGGCGCGCGAGCAACGTCGCCAGCGCGGTGTGCAGCACCATGAAGGGGGTGGCGCGATGGTCGGCGGCGAACTCCTGGATGCGGCGATGCAGTGCCGCGTCGAGGCGGGCGGTGCGGGCGGCGCCACGGTTGGAGGCAATGGCGGGGCGCGGGCGGTCCGACGGGAGAGTGATCACATCGGGGAGGCCGGCGAGGCGGTCGGTCCAGTACGTGAGCTGCTGGGACAGGGCGGAATTCGGGTCATCCGGGCTGCCGAGGGCCTTGCGCTGCCAGAGTGCGAAATCGGCGTACTGGAGTGGGAGCGGGGTGAATTCCGGTGCGGTGCCTGCGGAACGCGCGAGGTAGGCGAGGGCCAGATCGCGGGTGAGCGGGGCGAAGGACCAGCCGTCGGCGCCGATGTGGTGGATGACGAACAGCAGGACGTGGGTGTCGGTGTGGTCGGGTGCCTGCTCGGTCACCCGCAGCAGCTCGATGCGGAGCGGCACCTCGCTGGTCACGTCGAAACCGGTCTGGGCGGCGGCTGCCACAAGCTGCGGCAGCTCGGCGGCCGTGACCGGGCGCGGCTCGAGGGCCAGCGGGTCGGCGGCGGGGAGCACGAGTTGCGATGCGGTGCCGTCGTGTTCCGGGTAGACGGTACGCAGGGTTTCGTGGCGAGCGATGACGTCGTCGATGGCGGCGCTCAGGGCCGCCACATCGAGCGGGCCGGTGAGCCGCAGCGCGAAGGGGATGTTGTAGCCGGCGCTGTCGGTGTCGAAGCGGTTGAGGAACCACATGCGCTGCTGGGCGATCGACAGCGGGATGGGGGCGGCGCGGTCCTGAGCCGTCAGCGGCGGGCGGGTGGGCGAAGCGTCCGCGGTGTCCGCCTCGATCAGGCGCGCCAGCTCACGCACCGTCGGCGCATCGAACACCGCGCGCACCGGAACCCGCGTGCCCGCCGCCTTGCTGAGGCGCGAGGCGAGCTGGGTGGCGATGAGCGAATTGCCGCCGAGCCCGAAGAAGTCGTCACCCGCGCCGACGTGCTGCACGCCGAGCAACGCGGTGAAGACCTCGGCCACAAGGGTTTCCGCAGGTCCTGTCGGCGCGACGAACTCCACGGGCGCCACAGCCGGGGCAGGCAGCGCCTTGCGGTCCAGCTTGCCGGAGGCATTCACGGGCAGCGTGTCGAGCACGACGAAGCCGCTCGGGATCATGTACGCGGGGAGCGTGCGGGAGAGTTCGGTGCGGAGGGAGTCGGCATCGAGAAGGTTGGTGCGCGCGGGTCCGGACGCCACCGAGCCATCGAGCGCCGCGCCGGTCGACGCGGTGGCAGGGTCGGGCACCAGATACGCCACGAGCTGCGGGCCGGTCCCGTGGTCGTCGCGCACCAGGACCACTGCCTGGGCGACCGACGGCAGGGCCAGCAACGCTGCTTCCACTTCGCCCAGTTCGATGCGCAGGCCGCGCACCTTCACCTGGAAGTCGGTGCGGCCGAGGAAGTTCAGTTCGCCGTCGGCGGTCCAGGTCATCAGGTCGCCGGTGCGGTACATGCGGGTGCCGGGGGCGCCGAAGGGGTTGGCGAGGAAGCGGTCGGCGGTCAGGTCGGGGCGGGCGAGGTAGCCGTTGGCGAGCTGGGCGCCGGCCAGGTACAGCTCGCCGGGAACACCGGCGGGGACGGGGCGCAGGCCGGTGTCGAGGACGTAGGCCTGGCTGTTCCACACCGGGCCGCCGATGGGCAGCACGGTGTCGTCGGCGTCGGTCACCTCGTGGGCGGTGATCTCCACGGCCGTCTCGGTGGGGCCGTACATGTTGTGCACGCGGGCGCCGGTCACCGCGCGGGCGCGGTGGGCGATGGCGGCGGGCAGGGTTTCGCCGGAGCAGAAGATGTGGCGCAGGGTGGGGACGTCCTGCTCCTCGGCGACGAACGCGGCCAGCATCGACGGCACGAAATGCGCGACGGTGATGGATTCACGGCGCATCAGATCGGCCAGGTAGACCGGGTCGCGATGGCCGTCCGGCTTGGCGAGCACCATGCGCGCGCCGACCTGCAAGGGCCAGAAGAACTCCGGCACCGACACGTCGAAGGTGGCGGGGGTCTTCTGGAGCAGCGCGTCGGTGGAGTCGATGGCCACGTAGGCCGACTGCATCCAGCGCAGCCGGTTGACGATGGCGCCGTGACTCATCGCCACCCCCTTGGGGCGGCCGGTGGAGCCGGAGGTGAACAGCACGTAGGCGGTGTTCGAGGGCCGCAGCGGGGCCCGTCGGTCGGCGTCGGTCACCGGTGCGGGCGAGTACCCCGCGAGCTCGAGTTCATCGATGCGGATCTGCTCGGCCACGACATCGAGGTCCGTGCCCGAGGTGAGGACGAACAGCGGCGCGGCGGTCTCGAGGATGTGGGCGGTGCGCTCGGCCGGATGATCCGGGTCCAGCGGCACATAACCACCACCGGCCACCGTCACCGCGTACATGCCGACGACGAGGTCGATGGAGCGACGCATCCCCAGCGCTACCAGGGTCTCCGGACCGACGCCCCGCTCGATCAGATAGCGGGCGAGCCGATTGACCCGCGCCGCGAACTCACCGTAGGACAGCGTTTCGCCAGAGACCGAGACGGGCTGATCCGTTGTCCGGCCGGCGGGAGTCCCGTCGAAGGTGATCGCGGGCGCCTGCGGGGTGCGCGCGGCCTGTTCGGCGAACAGGTCCGCGAGCGTCTCGGCGGGCAGCGGGTGGTCCGTCTCATTCCAGCCAGCGAGTACCCGCGCGCGTTCGGCCTCGTCGAGTAATTCGATGTCGCCCACCCGAACCTCCGGATCGGCGGCAATCGCGGTGAGTACCCGCAGGAATCGCGTGGTCAGCGATTCGATGGTGGCGGGGTCGAACAGATCGGTGGCGTAGCGCAGGCTGCCGCTCAGCGCGGTGGCGTCGGCGTCGGTGACCACCAGATGCAGATCGAACTTGACGGTCTCATCGGCGATATCCACCGGCTGCACCCGCATCCCGGGCAGCTCGATCGCCGCCGCGCCGCGCTGCTCGCCGAAGCTCAGCATCACCTGGAACAGCGGATGCGCACCGCTGGTCCGGTCGACATCCATGGTCTCGACCAGCTGCTCGAACGGCAGCTCGGCATTGGTAAAGGCCGCGAGATCGGCGGCGCGCACCGCATCCAGCAGTTCGGTGAAGGTGACCTCGGGCCGCACCTCGCTACGCAGCACCACGGTATTGACGAACATGCCGATGAGCGCGTCCAGCTCCCGTTCGCCGCGCCCGCCGACGGGCGTGCCGACGACGATATCGCTGCTCGCGCTCAACCGCGCCAGCGTCGCCGCGAACGCGGCATGCACCACCATGAACAGCGACACACTCCCCCGCCGTGCCAGCGCCCGCAGCCCCTCGGAAACCCCAGGGGTGACCGCGAATTCGACAACTCCCCCACATTGCGACGGCTGCGCCGGACGCGGCCGGTCGGTCGGCAGGGCCAGGTCGGCGGGCAGCCCGTCGAGCACCGCGTGCCAGAACCGGATCTGCTGATGGGCCGGATCGCCGGGACGGTCGGCGTCGCCGAGCAGTTCGCGCTGCCACAGGCTGTAGTCGGCGTACTGCACCGCGAGTTCGGGCAGTTCGGGTGCGGTGCCGGCGCTGCGAGCCCGGTAGGCACCGATCAGGTCGGTCACCAGGGGTGTCAGCGACAGGGCGTCGGCGGCGATGTGGTGCACCACGAACACCAGCAGATGCTCATCGGTGCCGTCGACGTCCAGCAGCGCAACCCGCGCCGGCAGCTCGGTGGTCACGTCGAATCCGCCGCGCGCGATGGCGGCCACCGTGGCGTCGATATCGCCCGGGCTCACCTGGACCGGACGCACATGCAGACTGATCTCGTCGGCGGACAGGATCGACTGGTAGGGCCCGGCCTCGGACTCCGGGTAGAGCGTGCGCAGCGATTCGTGCCTGGTCAGCACGTCGAGCACGGCCTGTTCCAAGGCGCGCGGATCAAGTGTTCCGGTCAACCGCAACACCACGGGCAGGTTGTAGACGCCCGTAGACGCCGACTCCTCGTTCTCCCACCGGTTGAGGAACCACAGCCGCTGCTGGGCCGGGGCGAGCGGGATCCGCTCGGGACGCTCGCGGCGGGACAACGCCGGTCGCGGCGTGGCTTCGGCGCGCAGTTCCGCGACGGCGGCCGCGAAACCCGCGACGGTCGGCGCGTCGAACAGCGCGCGCACGGGCACGCGCACACCGGCGGCCGCACCGGTACGAGCGGTGACCTGGGTGGCGTCGAGCGAACTGCCGCCGAGGGCGAAGAAATCATCGTCCACACCGACCCGCTGCACGTGCAGGACCTCGGCGAACACCTCCGCCACCAGGCGCTGATCGGCGTCGACGGGCGCGCGGAACTGAACAGTTTGCAACACCGGCACCGGCAGCGCCTTGCGATCCAGTTTCCCGCTGGTGTTGAGCGGGAACTCGTCCAGCTCGATGACGGCGGTGGGGACCATGTACGCGGGAAGCCGCTGGGACAGCGAGTCTTTCAGCGCAGCCACATCCAGGTCGGCACCCACTGCCCGGATGACGTACCCCGCCAGGAAATCCCCGTCCGCACCGCTGATCAACCGGGCCGCCGCCTGGCTCACCCCCGGGTCGGCCAGCAGCGCGCTCTCGATCTCGGCCAGCTCGATCCGCTGCCCACGGAACTTCACCTGGAAATCGGCGCGGCCCAGGTACACCAGCTCGCCGTCGGGGGTCCAGCGCACCAGGTCGCCGGTGCGGTACATGCGCCCGCCGTCGAGCTCGAACGGGTTGGCCACGAACCGGTCGGCGGTCAGGTCGACGCGCCCGTGGTAGCCGCGCGCCAGCTGCGCCCCGGCCAGATACAGCTCACCCGGCACCCCGATCGGCACCGGACGCAGCCGCGAATCCAGCACGTATACCTGCGAATTCCACTCCGGCTCGCCGATCGGCACCAGCGGAGCGTCGGCCTCGGTGACCTCGCGGTAGGTGATCGAGACGGCGGCCTCGGTCGGGCCGTAGAGGTTGTGCAAGCCGGCGTCGCACACGGCGTGGAAGGCCGCCACCGTCTCCGGCGGCAGCGCTTCACCGATGACGAAGACCTCACGCAGCGAGGACAGCTCGGCGCGCCGAGCGTGGGCGGCGAACACCGTCAGCATGGACGGCACGAAGTCGGTCAGCGTGACGCCGTGGCGCTCGATGGTTTCGGCGATGTAGCGCGGGTCGCGGTGCCCGTCGGGTGCGGCGAGCAGCAGCGTCGCGCCGGTGCGCAGCGGCAGGAAATAGCCCCACAGCGACACGTCGAAGGTGGTCGCGGTCTTCTGCAGATACACATCGCCGGTGCGGGGCCGGTACTCGTGCGCCATCCAGGCCAGCTGGTTGGCGATGGCCCGATGGGTGACGGCGACACCCTTGGGTTTGCCGGTCGAGCCGGAGGTGAAGATGACGTAGGCCGGGTGGTCGGGGTGCAGCGGGCTGCGGCGCTCGGCATCGCTGATCGCGGAGGTGGGAACCTGCGACAGGTCCAGGGCGTCCAGCAGGTGCACCGGCGCTTCGGTGGCCGCGGCGAATCCCGCTGCGCGCGTGCTCAACACACAGTGCGGCCGCGCCGTCTCGAGAATATGGCCGATGCGCTCGACCGGGTGCGACGGATCCACCGGCACATACGCGCCACCCGCCCGCGCCACCGCGTACATCGCGACCACCAGCTCCACCGATCGCGGCATCGCCAGCACCACCAGCGATTCCGGGCCAACCCCGGTGCCGATCAGGAACCGGGCCAGCCGATTGACCCGCTCGGACAGCTCGGCGTAGGTCAGCCGAACCGGAATCGGGTCCTCGGCCACCAGGGCGACAGCGTTCGGGCTGCGCCGCACCTGGCCGTCGAAACCCTCATGCAGGAACCGGTCGGGCACCTTGCGTCCGCTGGCGTTCCAACTGGCAGTGACGTAGTCGAGTTCGCCGGCGTCGAGCAGTTCGATATCACCGATCGCGGTGGCCGGCTCGGCGACGGCCGCACCGAGCAGGCGCAGGAACTTCGCGGCGAACTCGCGCACCGTCGGCGCGTCGAACAGGTCGGTGGCGTAGGTGAATTCGGCGCGGTAGCCGTCGGCCGCATCGGAGACGGTGAGCTGCAGGTCGAACTTCGCGAACTCGGCGCCGAAGTCCACCGTCTCGGCGGTGAGACCGGGCAGTTCCAGGGCCAGCGGGGCGAGGTTCTGCATGAACAGGGCGACCTGGAACAGCGGGTGCCGCGCCTGGGAGCGAGCCGGGTTCAGCACCTCGACCAGACGCTCGAACGGGGCGTCGCTGTGGGCGAAGGCGCGCAGGTCACGGTCGCGGGCGTGGGCGATGAGATCGATGAAGCTCGCGGCTGCGGGCACGTCGGTGCGCAGGACCAGGGTGTTGACGAACATGCCGACCAGATCGTCGAGTTCGGCGGCGCCACGGCCGGCGACCGGTGTGCCGATGGCGATGTTGGTGGTGCCGGACAGCCGCGCGAGCAATGCGGCGAGTGCGGCGTGCAGCACCATGAACGGGGTCGAACCGGTCTCGGCGGCCAGGCGTTCGACGGCGGCGCGCAGCTCGCCATCGATGCCGAACTCATGCACGGCGCCGCGATAGGTGGCCTGCTCCGGGCGGGGGCGATCGGACGGAAGATCCAGCTGCGCGGGCAGGTCGGCGAGTTCGGCGGTCCAGAATTCGAGCTCGCGGGCGGCCATGGATTGGGCGTCTGCTTCGTCGCCGAGCACGTGCTGCTGCCACAGCGCGTAGTCGGCATACTGCACCGCGAGGGGTTCCCAGCGCGGCGCGTGACCGTCGCGGCGGGCCGCGTAGGCGGTGATCAGATCGCGCAGCAGCGGGCCCATGGAGACGCCGTCGGCGGCGATATGGTGCACCACCAGCACCAGGGTGTGATCGTCGGCGGCCGCACGTAGCAGGCGGATACGCACCGGGACCTGCTCGGCCACATCGAATCCGATGCCCGCGATCTCCCGCACCGCCGTGGGGATATCGGTGGCCGGGTCCGGGGCCAGGTCGACGGCCGCGACCGGGCGCACCTTCTGGACCGGGCCGTTCTCGTGACGCGGGTACAGCGTCCGCAAGACCTCATGGCGGCCCAGCAGATCGGTGATCGCCGCCGACAAGGCCGCGAGGTCGAGTTCACCGCGCAGCCGCAGCGCCACCGGGATATTGTCGACCGCCGCAGTGGTGCCGCCGGATTCGACGGCGAATTGGTTGAGGAACCACATGCGGCGCTGAGCAGGGGACAAGGGGATGCGGTCCGGGCGCGGGCCCGCGACCAGGGCGTGCCGCGGCGCGGCGGACTGCTCAACGGACGCGGCCTCGGTCGCGTGGGCATCGCCGGATGCGAGCGTCGCGAGACCGGCCGGGGTCGGGTTGTCGAAGAAATCGCGCACATCGACGGTGATGCCGAGGGCAGCACCGATGCGGGCGAGGGCGCGGGTGGCGATGAGGGAGTTGCCGCCGCGTGCGAAGAAATTGTCGTCGGCGCCGATGCGGTCGTGGCCGAGCAGGTCGGCGAAGATGGCGGCGACGGTGCGTTCTGATTCGGTCGCCGGGTCGCGGTATTCGGTTGCTGCCGAATCGAAGTCGGGTACCGGCAGGGCACGGCGATCCAGTTTGCCGCTCGGGTTCAGCGGCATCTCGTCGAGGACGATGAGCTTGGCCGGGACCATGTAGTCGGGTAGTCGCTTGCGGAGTGCGTCGAGTAGCGCGGAGGGATCGAGCCGAATCGCGGGATCCGATTCAGCGCTACCAGCAGCCCGGCGGCGTGCGGCGACGACGTAGGCGACGAGTTGGTCCCCGGCAGCCGATTGATGCACGACGGCAGCCGCTTGGGCGACTTCCTCCTGGTCGAGCAGGGCCGATTCGATCTCGCCCAGCTCGATCCGGAGCCCGCGCAGTTTCACCTGGAAGTCGATGCGGCCCAGGTATTCCAGTTCGTCGGGGCCGCCGTCGGTGCCGGGGGCCCAGCGCACCAGGTCGCCGGTGCGGTACATGCGGTCGCCCGGTGCGCCTTCGGGGTTGGCGACGAAACGGTCGGCGGTCAGGCCGGGGCGGGCGAGATAGCCGCGGGCCAGCTGCACGCCGGCCAGATACAGCTCGCCGACCACACCGGTCGGGACGGGGCGCAGGTTGTCGTCGAGGACCAGCAGGTCGGTGTCGTCGGCGGCGGTGCCGATCGGCACGCTGTCGCGGTCGGCGGCGGTCACCTCATGGGCGGTGACGTCGACCGCCGCCTCGGTCGGCCCGTACAGGTTGTGCAGGGTGGCGCCACTGATATCGCGGAACGCGGCAGCGGTCGCCGCCGGCAGGGCCTCACCGGAGGCGAAGACCAGCCGCAAGCTGTCAATGGATTGCGCCGCGCTCGGCTCGGCCACGAACACGGCAAGCATCGACGGCACGAAATGCGTGACGGTCACGCCGGACTCACCGATAGCCCGCGCCAGGTACGCGGGATCGCGATGCCCCTCCGGCCGCGCGATCACCAGCCGCGCACCGACCTGCAGCGGCCAGAAGAACTCCCACACCGACACATCGAAGGTGAACGGCGTCTTCTGCAACACCACATCATCGGCGCCGAGCCGATACAGCCGCTGCCGCCAGCGCAGATTCGCCACGATCGAGCGATGCGACACCGCCACACCCTTGGGGCGGCCGGTGGAGCCGGAGGTGAAGATGACGTAGGCGGTGTTGTCGGGAGACACGGTGGGCCAGACGGTTTCGGACGTCGTCACCGAGGCCGCCGCCACCTCGTCGATGCCCAGCATCCGCACCGAGGGATCGAATGCCGGCCGATCGCCCGAGGTGGTCAGCACGACCGCCGGGCGCGCCACATCGAGGACGTAGGCGATGCGGTCGGCGGGATGATCCGGGTCGATCGGGACGTATCCACCGCCCGCCTTCAACGTCGCGTACATGCCGACCAGCAGTTCCAGCGACCGGCACAGCGCGAGCCCGACCAGCACATCCGGGCCGACGCCGAGCGCACGCAGGCGGCGCGCGAGGACATCGACGCGAGCGCTGAACTCGGAGTAGGTGAGCGTGGTGCCCTCGAACTCCAGCGCGACGGCGTCCGGGGTGCGGCGCACCTGCTCCTCGAACAGGCTGATGAGGGTCTCGGCGGGCGCGAGCGGCGTCAGCGCGGGCGCGGCGGCGAGCACGGCATCGGTGAGCAGCCGTTCGAGCAGCTCGGCCAGCACCCCGTCACCGGATTCCAGCAGCGCGGGAAACCGGCCCGACACCACGATCGGCAGCAGTTCCCCGGCGCCGAGGGCCCCGCCCATGGCCTCGTCCAGCGCCGTCAGCTCGGCCGCCAACTCCCCATAGCCGACCGCGACCTCATCATGCGCGATGGCCGTCCGTTCGGGTTCGATCTCGGCCACCGTACGCACGAGTCCGGGCAGATCGTCGATACCGTAGGCCCGCCGCAACGCGACCAGCTCACCCGCAGCACCGTCCATGCCGACCGAACCGGCCGCGATCGAATCCGCGTGAGTCATCAGCAGTTTCCTTCCGAATCGACATCTGAGGTGGTGGGGGCCGTGCTGCTCGCGGCGGGTGCAGCACCCGGCGGCGCGGCGGACAACGCGGTGGCGGGAGCATCGGCGCCGGCGTCAACAACCGCTGCGGCGCAGGCACCGACATCGGCGGCGAGGCCCGAAGCAGCGGCGGCCGGGCCCGAGGCAGCGGCAATGATGGCTTCGGCGGCCGCGCGCAAATTGCCAATGGCGGTCGCTAGGCCAGCGGCGCCGAGGGCGGCCAGGACACCGGGGACCGATCCGGCGAGGGCGACGTTGATCAGCGTCTCCGGTTTCGCGGCGGCGCCCATGGCTTTGGCGGCGGTGGTGATCTTCGTGGCGAGTTGGCCGAAGGTGACGGTGTGGTCGCCGTGGGTGAAGGCGGCGCGGTCCGGCTCGAGGGCGGCAGCGGCGGCAATCAATGCGGGGAGGTCTGCCGGTGGGCTCACGGGTGAAGCGGAGGCCGGCGATCCCGGACGTACTCCGGCGGCCGGCACGCTGGGTGCGGACGACCGAGCTGTCGCGGATCCTCCCGCACGCTCGGCTTCCGTGCGGATATCGATCGCCCGCACGCTCACGCCCGGGTCGGCGGCGATGGCATCGAGGACCAGGAGCAATCGCTCGGCGATGCGCCGCACGGTCTCGGCGTCGAAGATGTCGGTGGCGTAGCCGAGCTGGAAGTTCAGGCCGGCCCGGGCGGGGCGTTCGATGCCGGTCAGGTGCAGGTCGAACTTGGCTTCGGACAGGCCGAGATCCAGTGCACGCACCTCCAATCCGGGCAGCGTGACGACGCTGGGCGGCATGTTCTGGTAGGTGAACATCACCTGGAACAGCGGGGTGTAGCTGCTGGAGCGGGTGCGGCCGAGGGCGTCGACGACCTGATCGAACGGGACGTCGGCGTGGGCCAATGCCCGCAGGTCGCGGCGGCCGGTGTCGCGCAGCAAGCCGGCGACGGTGGTGCGCGGGTCGAGCTGGGTGCGCAGTGCGACGGTGTTGACGAACATGCCGATCAGGTCATCGAGGGCGCGTTCACCCCGTCCGGCCACCGGGGCGCCGATGACGACGTCGGTGCTGCCGGACAGCTTGGCCAGCAACACCACGAGGGCACTGTGGATCACCGAGAACACCGTGGTGCCGTGGGCGCGCGCGACCGTGTCGAGCACGGCCAATCGTTCGGCATCGAGAGCGAAATCGACGGTGGCGCCGCGCATATCGCGCCGGGCGGGCCGAGGCCGATCGGTGGGCAGGGCGAGCAATTCGGGTGCGTCGCGCAGTTCGCCGGTCCAGTAGGCGAGCTGGCGCGCGGCCAGGCTCTCCGGGTCGTCGCTCGCGCCGAGCAGCTCATGCTGCCATTCGCTGAAGTCGCTGTACTGGATCTCCAGCGGCTCCCATTCCGGGCCGTGTCCGGCGGTACGCGCCAGGTACGCGGTGACCAGATCGCGGGTCAT
Source organism: Nocardia cyriacigeorgica NBRC 100375 (assembly GCF_000308555.1). GTDB lineage: Bacteria > Actinomycetota > Actinomycetes > Mycobacteriales > Mycobacteriaceae > Nocardia > Nocardia cyriacigeorgica. Next base: position 53,866 of record NZ_BAFY01000214.1, read on the forward strand.
CGGCGCGATGGAGTAGCCGTCGGCGCTGATGTGGTGCAGCACCACCACCAGGACGTGGTCATCCGGTGCGAGCCGGAACAGCGCGGCGCGCACCGGTGGCGCGGCGGTGATATCGAAACCGGCGGCGACGAATTCGGCGATGGTGGCGGCGAGAGCGTGCTCGCGCACCGGCCGCGGGGTCAGATCGACGGCGACCGCGTCGGCGTCGAGCACATCCTGGATCGGCCCGGCCGCACTATCCGGGTAGCGCGTGCGCAGCGCCTCGTGCCGGTCGAGCACATCGCTGATCGCGGCGGTGAGCGCGCTGAGATCCAGTGCGCCGGTGAGCCGCAGCGCGGCGGGCACGTGGTATGCGGAGGAGTCCGGGTTCAGCCGGCTGACCACCCACATGCGTTGCTGCGCGGGCGACAGCCGAGCCGGACCGGTCGCGGTGCGAGGTGCCAGCGGCGGGCGCGCGGGCCCGTTCGACGACTCCAGCGCGGCGGCCAGCCCCGCCACTGTCGGCGCCTCGAACACGGCCGCGACCGGCACCTGCCTGCCGAGTGCGGCGCCGAGCCGTGCGGTGAGCCGGGTCGCCATGAGCGAATTGCCGCCGAGGGCGAAGAAGTCATCGTCCGCGCCGACGGCGGTCGCGCCGATGATCTCGGCGAACGTGCGCGCGACGAGCCGTTCCAGCTCGCCCGCCGGCTCCCGGAATGCGGCCTCGGTGAACACCGGTTCGGGCAGCCGCGCCCGGTCGACCTTGCCGTTGACGTTCAGCGGCAGCGCATCGAGCACCATGATCGCCGACGGCACCATGTACGCAGGCAACTCGGCGGCCAAGGCCGACCGCAAACGATCCGCCGCCTCAGAATCAGCCTGTGGCACAGCCACATACGCGATCAGCCGGTCGCCGGAATGTTCAGCGCGTCGCGCCACGGCAACCGCCGCCCGCACCTGCGGATCACGCCGCAGCGCCGCCTCGATCTCGCCCAGCTCGATCCGGAACCCACCGACCTGCACCTGGAAATCCGCGCGCTCGACATATTCGAGATTCCCATCGGCCAGCCTGCGCACGATATCGCCGGTCCGGTACATCCGCGTGCCGGAGCCGTGCGGATCGGCGACGAACCGGTCCGCGGTCAGCCCGGGACGGCCGTGGTAGCCGCGCGCGAGTTGCGCGCCGGACAGGTACAGCTCACCGGCCACCCCGATCGGCACCGGCCGCAACCGCGTGTCGAGAACGTGCACGCCGCTGTTCCACACCGGACGCCCGATCGGCACCGTCTGCGACGGCTCGTCCACCGGGTACGCGGTGATCGACACCGCCGCCTCGGTCGGCCCGTAGAGGTTGTACAGGCGCGCCTCCACCTCGGCCGGCCCCGGCACCGCGCACACCGCGAACTCGGCAACCGTGGCCGCGGGCAGCGCCTCACCGATCGCGAGCACGTGGCGCAGCGACGCAGGCAGTGGCTGACCACCCGCCACCAGCATCCCGATCAGGGACGGCACCGCGTGCAGCACCGTGACGTCGTGTTCGGCGATGAGCTCGCGCAACCGGTCCGGATCGCGTTCGCTGCCCGGCGCGGTGATGACGAGCGTGCCGCCGGTCGTCAACGGCGACCACAGTTCCCACACCGACAGGTCGAAGGTGGCGGGGGTTTTGAGCAGGGCACGGTTGTCGCGACCGAGACCGAAATACCGGCGCAGCCAGATCAACTGATTCACTACGGCGGCGTGCGGGACGGTGACGCCCTTCGGCAGGCCGGTCGAGCCGGACGTGAAGATGACGTACGCCGGATGTTCGGGCCGCAGCGGACGAATGCGCTCGCCGTCGCGGATGGGCCCGGCGGCGGCGTGGAGGGCGAGCCGGTCGATCTCCAGCACCGGCACATCGGTGGTGATCGGCACACCGTCGGCGGCCGTGGTCAGCACGCACACCGGCGCGGCGGTCGCGACGATATGGCGGATGCGGTCGACCGGATGATCGGGGTCGATCGGCACATACGCACCGCCCGCGCGCACCACCGCGTACATCGCCAGCACCAACTCCACCGAGCGGCGCATGGCCAGCACGACCGTGGTCTCGGGGCCGACGCCCTGGGCGATGAGGGTGCGGGCCAGGCGGTTCACCCGCGCATCGACCTCGCCGTAGGACAGCCGCGCGCCGCCGACCGCGTCGATGAGGGCGGTCCGATCGGTATCAGTGGCCGCGAAGACCGAGAGCTCGGCCAGCGTCACGGCGGGCACCGGATAGGCGGTCTCGTTCCAGCGGGCCAGACGCGCGTGGTCCGCGTCGTCGAGGAGATCGATCTCGCCGACGGGCAGATCCGGGTGGGCCGCGACCGTCGTCAGGACGCGGTGGAGCTGGTCGAGGATGCGTTCGGCGGTGCCGGATTCGAACAGGTCGGTGGCGTAGCCGAGGGTCAGCTCGATACCCGCTGCGGCACCGTCGGTGGTGTACTGGTCGACCGCGAACAGGTGCAGATCGAATTGCGCTGTACCACTGTCGAACTCGATCGCCTCGATATCGACCCCGGGCAGGCGGAGTTCGCCGCGTTCGTGGTTCTGGAACGAATAGCCGACCTGGAACAGCGGTTGCCGCGCGGTGGAGCGGCGCGGATTCAGCACCTCGACCAGCCGCTCGAACGGGACGTCCGCGTGCGAGAGCGCGGCCAGATCGGTTTCGCGGGCGCGGGTGAGCAGGGCGTCGAACGGTTCGGCGCCGTCTACCGCGGTGCGCAATACCAGGGTGTTGACGAACATGCCGATGACGTCGTCGAGTTCGGCGGCACCGCGCCCGGCGACCGGGGTGCCGACCGCGATATCGCCGGTCCCGGACAGCCGGGCCAGTAGTGCGGCGAAGGCGGCGTGCACCACCATGAACAGGGTCGCGCCGTTGCGGCGGCCGAGCGCGGTGAGCGCGGCGTGCAGCTCGGCGTCGACGGTGCGGGCGATCTTCGCGCCGCGCAGGCTCTGCTTGGCCGGGCGCGGACGGTCGGTGGGCAGGGCCAGCTGATCGGGTAGCCCGGCCAGGTTGTCGCGCCAGAAGGTGAGCTGCCGGGCCGCGAGCGATGCGGGATCGTCCTCGGCGCCGAGCAGCCGGTGCTGCCACAGCGCGTAGTCGGCGTACTGCACCGCGGGCGGATTCCAGCACGGCGCGCACTCCTCGAGCCGCGCGGTGTACGCCGTCATCAGGTCGCGCACGAACGGCGCGATGGAGGAACCGTCGGCCGCGATGTGATGCAGCACCGCCGCGAAGACGACCGCGGTGTCCGACAGCCGCAGCAGCCGCATCCGCACCGGGATCTCGGCGGTGATGTCGAAGGTGGTCTCGGCCAGCTCCCGGATCCGCGCCGGCAGCTCGGCCTCGGTGACCGGCTCCGGCTCGAGCACCGGGATCGCTTGGGCGGCAGGGATGATCAGCTGCTCGGCAGTGCCATCGACCTCCGGGTAGCGGGTGCGCAGCGATTCGTGCCTGCCGATCACATCAGCGACGGCGGACCGCAGCGCGGCGAGATCGAGCGCACCGGTCAGTCGCAGCGCCAGCGGAATGTTGTAGGCCGTCGAGGCGCGGTCGAAGCGGTTGAGGAACCACATGCGCTGCTGCGCGGGCGAGAGCGGTAGTCGCGCCGGACGCGCACCGGCGATCAGCGGCGGACGGCTCGGCTCGCTCGCATCGGCCCCGGCCACCACGGCCAGCTCGGCCACCCGCGGATGCTCGAACAGCGCCCGCACCCCGACCGTCCGGCCGAACGCCGCCCCGATCCGCGCCGCCGCCTTCGCCGCCAGCAGCGAGCTGCCACCCAGATCGAAGAAGTCGTCATCGGCACCGACCCGATGCCCGCCACCGTTGCCCAGCCCGAGCACCTCGGCGAACACCCCGGCCACGATCTCCTCGGCAGGGGTGGACGGCTTGCGATACACCGTGCCCTCGAACACCGGTGCCGGCAGCGCGGCCCGATCCAGCTTTCCGTTGACCGTCAACGGAATCCGCTCGACCCGCACGATCGCCGCGGGCACCATATGCTCCGGCAGCCGGCGAGCCAGGCCCTGCCGCAGTGCGGTCAGATCGACGGCACCCGGAGCGACCAGGTACGCGACGATTCGCGGCTCATCGGCCAGGTCACTGCGCACCACGACTGCCGCCTCCCGGACCGCCGACGCCACATCACCCAGCGCCGCCGCCTCGTCCAGCAGCGCCGCTTCGATCTCACCCAGCTCGATCCGGAACCCGCGCAGGTTCACCTGCTGGTCGGCGCGGCCGAGGTATTCCAGCTCGCCGTCGGGGGTCCAGCGGGCCAGGTCGCCGGAGCGGTAGGCCAGGGAGCCGTCGTCGGCGTAGGGGTCGGCGACGAAGCGGGCGGCGGTGAGGGCGGGGCGGCCGAGGTAGCCGCGGGCCAATTGACCGCCGGAGACGTAGATTTCGCCGGGCACACCCACCGGGACCGGGCGTAGTCGATCATCGAGCACCCGCACCACCAGCCCGGGCAGCGCCCCGCCGATGACGCTGGCCGACCCCGTGCCCGCCTCGATCGGCCGGTAGGACACGTGCACCGTGGTCTCGGTGATGCCGTACATGTTCACCAGCCGCGGGGTGCGGTGGTAGCGGGCGAACCAGCCACTCAGCCGCTGCGGTTCCAGGGCTTCACCGCCGAAGATCACGTAGCGCAGCGCGAGGTCGTCGCGGGCGGGTTCGGCCAGGTCGGCGGCAGCGAGCTGATAGAACGCCGACGGGGTCTGGTTCAGCACTGTCACGCCCTCGGCGGCCAGCAACTCACGGAACTGCTGCGGCGAGCGCGAGGTGTAGTAGTCGACCACGACGAGCGTGCCGCCGTGCAGCAGCGCACCCCACAGCTCCCACACCGAGAAGTCGAAGGCGTAGGAGTGGAACAGCGTCCACACGTCCGAGGGCCCGAATTCGAAGTGGCGCTGGGTGTTGTCGAGCAGGCGCAGCACATTGCGGTGCGGGACGACGACGCCCTTGGGCCGTCCGGTGGAGCCGGAGGTGTAGATGACGTACGCCGTGGCGGCCGGGTCGAGCGGCGCGCGCCGGTCGGCGTCGATTATCGGCGCGCAGACCCGCTGACCGGCATTGTCCGGATCGGCGGGATCGGTGAGATCGACGTCGATGACGGGTCCGCCGAACCAGCCGCGCGCGAGTTCGGTCGCCGCGCTGCTGATCGCGCACACGGGACGGGCATCGTCGAGGACGTATTCGATCCGGTCCGCCGGATACGCCGGGTCGATCGGCAGATACCCGCCGCCGGCCTTGACCACCGCCAGCAGCGCCACCACCAGCTGCGCCGACCGCGGCAGCGCCACCGCCACCAGCGTTTCCGGCCCCACCCCGGCCGCGATCAGCCGCCGCGCCAGCCGGTTGGACCACTCGTCGAGCTCGGCGTAGGTCAGCGTGCGATGGTCCGCGCGCACCGCAACCGCGTTCGGATCGAGGGCGGCGGCACGAGCGAACCGGTCGGCGAGGGTGCCGTGGGTGGCGCGATCGTCGCCGGTGACCGACCATTCGTAGAGCGCGCGCTGCTGTTCCTCGGCGGAGAGCACCTGGATATCGCCGACGACCACCGTCGCATCGGCGGCGACCGCGGCGAGCACCTGCGTGAAGCGGCGCCCGAGCACCGCGACGGATTCCGCGTCGAAAAGATCGGTGGCGTAGGTGATATCGATATCCATGCCATCGGCGCGGCCGTCCGGATCGGATTCGCGAACGGTGAATTGCAGATCGAATTTCGCCGCGCCGGCGTCGAATTCCACCGGCCGGACGGTCAGCTCGGGCAATTCCAGTGCGGGCAGGGTGAAGTTCTGGAACGTCAGCGCCACCTGGAACAGCGGATGACGATTGCGGGCGCGAGCCGGCGCGACCAGATCGACCACCTGATCGAAGGGCACCTCGGCGTGCGAAAGCGCGTCCAGATCGGCGGCCCGCACCTGGTCGAGGACGGTTTCGAACCGCTGCCTGGTGTCGATATGACTGCGCAGCACCAGCGTGTTGACGAACATGCCGACCAACTGGTCCAGCTCGGCCGCACCCCGTCCGGCGACCGGCGTACCGATGGCGATATCGGCGCTGCCGGACAGCCGCGACAGCAGCACCGCCAGCGCCGCGTGCATGGTGCCGAACAGCGTGGTCTCCCGCTTGCGGGCGAGTTCGCGCAGCTCGCTGTGCAGTTCGGCGTCGATGTGCAGCCGGAAGGTCGCACCGCGCTGGGTGGCGACGGCGGGACGCGGCCGATCGGTGGGCAGTTCCAGCTGCTCGGGCAGACCGTCGAGGGTGCGGCGCCAGTGCTCGAGCGCGCGCCGATGCTGCTCGGACGCGGCGAGCTCGTGCTGCCAGAGCGCGTAGTCGGCGTACTGCACCGGCAGCTCGTCCCACTCGGGCGCGCGGCCGTCACGACGAGCGGTGTAGGCCGTCATCAGATCGCGGGCCAGCGGGCCGAGCGAGAAACCGTCAGCGCTGATGTGATGCAGGACCAGGGCCAGCACGTGGTCGGTGGGTTCGATGGTGAACAGGGCCGCGCGGAGCGGGGTTTCGATGGTGAGATCGAATGGTTGGGCTGCGAGGGCGGCGAGGCGGTGCGGTAGTTCGCTCGCGGTGACGGTCTCGGTGCGCAGCAGTGGGGCGGCAAATGCCGTGTCCGCGACCGTCACGGCGTGCGTGGCCGGCAGGATGCGCTGCGCGGGGCCGTCGGTGCCGTCGGGGTAAACCGTGCGCAGCGTTTCGTGACGTCCGACCAGATCGGCGATCGCCGCGGCCAGGGCCTCGCGATCCAGCTCGCCGGTCAGCCGCAAGGCCACCGGGATGTTGTCGACGGCGTCCCCGACACCAGCGTCCTCGCTCAGGAACCGGTTGAGGAACCACATGCGCTGCTGCGCGGGCGACAGCGGAATCCGGGCCGGGCGCTCCCGGCGCACGAGCGCGTGCCCGGTCCGGGTGCCGCGCCGCGACAGGGCGCGGGCGGCGAACGCGGCGACGGTGGGCGCGTCGAACAGCTCCCGCACACCCAGCTCGGCGTCGAGGGCGGTGGCGACGCGGGCGACCACCTGGGTCGCGTTCAGCGAGTTGCCGCCGAGGGCGAAGAAATCGTCATCGAGGCCGGCTCGCTCGATCCCGAGCACCGCGGCGAAGGTGTCGGCGACGAGCTGTTCGGCGGCGGTGGCCGGCGCCCGGAAGACGGCCGCCTCGTGGATCGGTGCGGGCAGCGCGCCGCGATCCAGCTTGCCGGAGGCGTTGACCGGGAACTCGTCCAGCACCACGAACGCGGACGGACGCATGTAGGACGGAAGGCGCTCGGCCAGAGCCGATTTCACTGTGTCGAGGTCGATATCGTGACCGGGTTCGGCGAGCAGGTAACCGACCAGCTGATCGCCCACGGTGGTGTCGCGCAGCAGGACCGCCGAGCGGGCGACGCCGTCGAGCTCGTCCAGCGCGGCCTCGATCTCGCCGAGCTCGATGCGCAGACCACGCAGCTTCACCTGGAAATCGGTGCGACCCAGGTACTCCAGTTCGCCGTCGGCATTCCACGCCACCAGGTCGCCGGTGCGGTACATGCGCTCGGAAGTACCGAACGGGTTGGCGACGAAACGATCCGCCGTGAGATCCGGACGGCCGACGTAGCCGCGGGCCAGCTGCGCACCGGCCAGATACAGCTCACCCGCGACACCGGCCGGGACCGGGTTCAGCCGGGCGTCGAGCACGTACACCTGCGTGTTGAATACCGGCGCACCGATCGGCACCGACGCGGTGTCGGCCTCGGTCACCTCGTGGAACGTGACGTCGACCGCGGCCTCCGTCGGCCCGTACAGGTTGTGCAGCGCAGCACCGGTCAGCTCGCGCAGCCGGTGCGCGGGCGCGGCGGGAAGCGCCTCACCGGAAGCGAACACCATCCGCAGCGACTCGCCACGGCCCGGCACCGCCAGCGCCGGCGAGCTGATGAACGCGGCCAGCATGGACGGTACGAAATGCGCCACGGTGACGGTCTCGGCATCGATCACCTCGGCCAGATACGCCGGATCGCGGTGGCCGTCAGGCGCGGCCAGCACCAGCCGCGCCCCGATCTGCAAGGGCCAGAACAACTCCCACACCGACACGTCGAAGGTAAACGGCGTCTTCTGCAACACCGTGTCGGCACAATTCAGCTGATAGGCCGCCTGCATCCACGCCAACCGGTTCACAATCGCCGCATGGGTCACGGCCACACCCTTGGGCCGGCCCGTCGAACCCGAGGTGAAGATGACGTAGGCCGCGTGCGCGTCGGTGAGCGGACCGAGGCGGTCGGCATCGGTCAGCGGGGCGTCGGAGTAGTCGGAGGTGTCGAACTGGTCGACGTCGAGCACCGCCCACAGCCGCGCACCGTCACCCTCGGATACGGGCAGATCCAGCCCGTCGGTCGACCGCGTGAGCACGCACACCGGCCGCGCCGTCCGCAGCACGTGGCCGATGCGTTCGGCCGGATGCTCCGGATCCACCGGCACATACGCCCCACCGGCGGTGATCACCGCATACATCGCGACCACCTGATCCAGCGACCGCGGCATCGCCACCGCCACCGTGCTGTCGGGCCGCACCCCGATCGAGATCAGCAGGCGTGCCAGGCGATTCACACGGCTCGCGAACTCCGCATAGCTCAGGTTCGCGAAGGTCTGCGATGTGGAACGGTGGACGGCGGCCTGCACCGCATCATGGGCGGTGTCCACGGGATACGCGAGCGCTACGGCGTGCGGAGTCCGTGCAGCCTGCGCCTCGAACAGCGAGACCAGCGTCTCCCCGGCAGGGACCTCGGCCGCGGTCGCGTTCCAGGTGTCGAGCACCCGCGCACGCTCGGCGGGGCTCATCATTTCGAGATCACCCACCGGACGCTGCGGGTCCGCGAGTGCCGCGTCCAGCAGCAACCGCAGGCGGTCGGCGAAGGCGGCGATGGTGGCGGCGTCGAACAGGTCGGTAGCGTACTCGAAGGCGGCCTCGAGCCCGGCCGGTTCCTCACCGTCGACGGTTTCGGTGATCGTCAGGTGCAGGTCGAATTTCGCGGTCCCGGTATCGAGGTCGAGCCGGGAGGCTGTCACGCCTGCCAGTTCCAGGCTGGTCGTCGCGGTGTTCTGCACATCCAGCATCACCTGGAACAGCGGGTGACGGGCCGCCGAACGCGGCGGGTCGAGCACCTCCACCAGCCGCTCGAACGGCACGTCGGCGTGGGCGAAGGCGCGCAGATCGGTGTCGCGGACCGCGGCGAGCAGGTCGGCGAAACCTCGGTCGGCGCGCACCTGGGAACGGAGCACCAGCGTGTTGACGAACATGCCGACCAGCTCGTCGAGCGCCTGCTCCCCGCGTCCGGCGACGGGCGTGCCGAGGGCGATATCGGTGCGGCCGGTCAACCGCGACAGCAGCGCCGCGAACGCGGTGTGCACGACCATGAACAGCGACGCGTTCGCCTGCCGCGCCAGATCGCGCATGCCCCGATGAGTGGCGGCGTCGATGGTGAACGCATGACGGGCGCCGCGACCCGACGCGACGGCCGGGCGCGGGCGATCGGCCGGCAGGTCCAGCACATCGGGCAACTGCGCCAACTCCGCCGACCAGAACCGGATCTGTTCGGCGAGCAGCGAATCCGGATCGTCCTCGGCGCCGAGCAGTTCGCGCTGCCACAGCGTGTAATCGGCGTACTGCACCGGCAGCGGCGCCCAGTCCGGCGCGGTGGCGGCACTGCGGGCGGCGTAGGCGAGCATGAGGTCGCGGGTGAGCGGAGCGATGGACCAGCCGTCGGCGCTGATGTGGTGCATCGACACGACCAGGACGTGGTCGTCGGCGGCGAGCCGCAGCAGGGTGATGCGGACCGGCGGTTCCCGGTCTACCCGGAACGAGGTGGCGGCTTCGGCACGGATCCGCTCATCGAGCCGATCGCGCTCGATGTCGTCGACCCGCACGCTTCCGGCCGCCTCGACAGGCAGAACCTGCTGGCAGGCGATGCCATCGACCGCCGGGTAGACCGTGCGCAGCGATTCGTGCCGCTCGATGACGTCGCCCACCGCGGCGCGGAAAGCGTCCTGGTCCAGCATCCCGGTCAACCGGACCGCGGCGGTGAGATTGTCGGCGACCGAATCGGCGTCGAACTGATTGAGGAACCACATGCGCTGCTGCGCGTACGACAGCGGCACCGGCTCGGGCCGCTCCCGCGCGACCAGAGCGGGCCGCGCCCGGCCGCCCTCGGCCTCGCTCAGCCGGGCGGCCAGCGCGCCGACCGTCGGGTGTTCGAACAGCATCCGCACCGGCACGTCGGCGTCGAGCAGGGCGGCGATGCGGGCCGCGATCTGGGTGGCGACCAGCGAGTTCCCGCCGAGCGCAAAGAAATCGTCGTCGAGACCGACCCGGTCGACGCCGAGCACCTGCGCGAAGATCTCCGCCACCGTCCGCTCGGCCCGGCTGACGGGCGCGCGGAAGGTCGCGGCGGTCAGTTCCGGATCGGGCAGCGCCTTGCGGTCGAGCTTGCCGGAGCTGGTCAGCGGCATGGCGTCGAGGCGGACGTAAGCGCCCGGGACCATGTACGAGGGCAGCACGTCGCGCAGCCGGGCATCGAGGGCGGGCACCGGGTCCGGGCCACTGGCCACCACATACCCCACCAGCAGTTCACCGGCGGTGTGCCGGTAGACCCGCACGGCAGCGGCCTGCACCTCGGGGCACGCGCTCAGTGCCGCCTCGATTTCACCGAGTTCGATGCGCTGGCCGCGCAGCTTGACCTGGAAATCACTGCGGCCCAGGTATTCCAGCTCGCCGGCCCGGTTGCGCAGCACCAGGTCACCGGTCCGGTACATCCGTGCGTCGGCCGGACCGTAGGGGTTGGCGACGAAACGGGCCGCGCTCAGATCCGTGCGGCCGTGATACCCGCGCGCCACCTGCACACCGGACAGGTACAGCTCGCCCACGACCATGTCGGGTACCGGCCGCAGCCGGGCATCGAGCACCAGTGCCTGACTGCCCGCGACCGGACGTCCGATCGGCACCGGCCCGCTCGCCTGCGGCGATACCGGCGCGTGCGTGGCGTGCACGGTGAATTCGGTCGGCCCGTAGAGGTTGTGCAGCGCAGCCGGGCTCACCGCGGCGAACGCCGAGGCCGCCGCGCCGGTCATGGCCTCACCGGCGACCAGCACCGTGCGCAGGGACGACAGTGATTCGGCGGGTGCGGTGTCGGCGAAGACCTTCAGCATGGATGGCACGAACGACGTCATCGTCACCCGGTGCGCCGCGATCGTCGCGGCCAAGTAGCCGGCATCGCGGTGGCCGCCGGGTTCGGCGACGACCAGCCGCGCCCCCACCGCCGTCGGCGCGAACAGCTCCCACACCGAGACATCAAAGGTGGCGGGCGTCTTGAACAGGATCACATCGTCGGCGGTGATGTCGTATTCGGCGGTGATCCAATCGATCTGGTTGATCACCGATGCGTGCTGTACGGCGACACCCTTGGGGCGCCCGGTGGAGCCGGAGGTGAAGATGACGTAGGCGGTGTGCGACGACCGCAGGGGCGCGAGCCGCTCGGCATCGGTGACCGGCGCGGGCGAGTAGCCGGCGAGCTCGTCATCGACTGCCAGCACGGGCACGCCGTCGATCGCCCAGTCGTCACCCGACCGGACCAGCACGCACACCGGCCGCGCGGTCTCCAGCACCTGCCCGATTCGCGCGGCGGGCTGCTCGGGGTCGAGCGGAACGTACCCGCCGCCCGCGGTCAGCACGGCGTACGCGGCGATCACGAACTCGGCCGAGCGCGGCATTCCCAGCGCGACAAGTGTTTCCGGTCCGACACCGGCGGCGATGAGGCGCCGCGCCAGCCGGTTGACCCGCGCGGCGAGTTCGCCGTAGGTCAGCTGCCGGTCGCCGTCGATGAGGCACACGGCCTGGGGCGTGCGCTGCCCGTGATAGGCGAAGGCGTCGAGCAAAGCCGGTTCGCCTACCGCCCTGGGACTCGGCTGGTGTGTATGCGGGGCGGGGCGGCTGTCGGCATCGGCCGACACAGCGGCGGCGACAGTGCCCCCCGCGCCGGTATCGGCATCGGCATCGGCGACAGTTCCGAGAGCGTCCAGCAGATCGGGGAATCCGTTGCGCGGCCGGTCAACAGCCTCGTTCGTTGCTGTCCGCACCTCGGCGGCAGCGGTTTCCGGCATCTGCCCAGCCCGGAGGCCGGCGATCGCCCGCCGCTTCGGCCGCAGATTCGTCGCGTCGCCCAGCTCGAGTACCCGCCGCTGACCGGCGTGGTCCAGCAACGGCAGATCCGCGACAACGTCGTCGGCTTGCTCGGTGATCGCCCGCAGCACACGCAGCAGCAGACGCGCGTATTCCGCGATGGTTTTCGCGTCGAAAAGATCTGTCGCGTAGGTGAATTCGGCGGGCACCCCGGTCGGCGCCGGACCTTCCCTGTGTCCGGCCCCGCCGAGGTGATCGGTGACCGTGAGTTGTAGATCGAACTTGGTCACCCCGGTGTCCAGGGTACTGGTCCGTGCCGCGATACCGGGGAGTTCGAAGCTGATGTCGCCCGTGTTGTCGAAGGCGAGCAGTACTTGGAACAGCGGGTGGCGGGCTTGCGACCGTGGCGGGTTGATGGCCTCGACCAACTGCTCGAAGGGCAGTTCCGCGTGCGCGAAGGCCGCCAGATCGGCCGCCTTGACCTGAGCGAGCAGCTGATCGACGGTGCCGGTGGGGTCGACGGTGACGCGCAGCGGCAGGGTGTTGACGAACATGCCGATGAGGTCGTCGAGCGCGCGGTCGCCGCGACCGGCGACGGGGGTGCCGATCACGATGTCGTCGGTGCCACCCAGCCGCGACAGCAGCGCCGCGAACCCGGCGTGCACCAGCATGAAGCTCGATACCTGGTGTGCCCGTGCGGTTTCGGTGATCGCGATGTACAGCTCGGCCGGGATCTCGAAGCGGTGGGTCGCGCCGCGCGCGGAGGCGACGGCCGGGCGCGGCCGGTCGGTGGGGAGTTCGAGCAGATCCGGTGCGCCCGCCAGGGCGGTGGTCCAGAACTCCAGCTGACGTCCCAGCGGCGCGGCCGGGTCGGTGGCCGAACCGAGCAGTTCACGCTGCCACATGCTGTAGTCGGCGTACTGCACCGTCAGCGGTGCCATCGCCGGTGCAGCGCCGTCCCGCCGGGCGGTGTAGGCGCTCATCACATCGCGGGCCAGCACGCGCAGCGAAAGACCGTCCGCCGCGATGTGATGGGCGACGACGGCCAGCGCCACGCTGTTGTCGTCCACCTCGAAAATGCGCGCCCGGAACGGGGTCTCGCGTTCCAGATCGAATCCGGCGGCCGCGAACGTCGCCAGCTCACAATCCAACTCGGCAGCGCCGATCGCTTCGGCCCGCACCACGAACTGCGCGGGTTCGAGCACCACCTGATGGGCAGCCGACCCGGCCGCATCCACACCGGGCGGGGTCGCCGGGAAGACCGTGCGCAGCACCTCGTGCCGTTCCACCAGGTCGGCCAGGGCGGCAGCGAGCGCGGGCACGTCCACCGCTCCGCGCAGCCGCACCACGAACGGCATGTTGTAGCCGGCGCTCGCGTCCTCGAACCGGTTGAGGAACCAGATCCGCTGCTGCGCCGGCGACAGCGGCACGAACTCCGGTCGCGGCCGCGCGTACAGCGGTGCGAGGGCACCGGAATCGCCGCGCTGCTCGATCAGCTCGGCCAGCCCCGCCACCGTGGACGCGGCGAACAGCTCGCGCACACCGAGCCGGCAGCCGAGGTCGGCGCCCAGCCGGGCCGCCACCTGCGTCGCGATCAGGCTGTTGCCGCCGAGGGCGAAGAAATCGTCGTCGCGGCCGATCCGCTGCTGCCCGAGCAGCTCGGCGAACACACCCGCCACCGCACGCTCCACCGGAGTGGCGGGTTCGGAGTACACCACGGTCCCGCGCTGCGGTGCCGGCAAGGCGGCCCGATCCAATTTGCCGGAGGCGTTCACCGGCAGCGCGTCGAGCACCACATACGCGGCGGGCACCATGTAGCCGGGCAGCGCCCGCGCCGCCGCGGCACGCAGCTGCTCCGCGGTCACCGTGTCCGGTTCGGCCTCCACCACGTAGGCCACCAGCTGTTCGCCGAGGCCGTGATCGTCGCGCACCACGACCACCGCCCGCACCACCGAGTCCACCGTGGCCAGCACGGTCTCGATCTCGCCCGGTTCGATCCGCAGCCCGCGCAGCTTCACCTGGAAATCGGTGCGGCCCAGGTACTCGAGTTCACCGTTGGTGGTCCAGCGCACCAGGTCGCCGGTGCGGTACATCCGCTCCCCCGGCTCGGCTCCGTACGGGTGCGCCACGAAGCGGCCCGCCGACAGGCCGGGCGCCCCGGCATATCCCCGGGCGAGCTGTACCCCCGACAGATACAGCTCACCCGGCGCCCCGACCGGTACCGGACGCAGCCGCGAATCGAGCACGTGCAGCCTGGTGTTGCTCACCGGTGCTCCGATCGGCACCGAAACGGTATCGGCGTCGGTCACCTCGTGGAAGGTGACGTCCACCGCCGCTTCGGTCGGACCGTACAGGTTGTGCAGCCGGGCGCCGGTCAGCACCCGTAGCCGCTGGGCGAGCGAGGCGGGTAGCGCCTCGCCGGAAGCGAACACCGTGCGCAGCGAGGTCCGGGCACCCATGTCCTGGTGCGCCAGGAAGACCTCGAGCATCGACGGCACGAAATGTGCGGTGGTGACGCCGTATTCGGCGATCACCGCGCGCAGGTAGGCGGGATCGCGGTGCCCGTCCGGCTGGGCCAGCACCAGCGTGGCACCGATGTGCAGCGGCCAGAAGAACTCCCACACCGACACGTCGAAGGTCGCGGGTGTCTTCTGCAGCACCACATCGGCCGGGGTGAGCCGGTAGGCGTTCTGCATCCACACCAGCCGGTTGACGATGGCGGCATGCGAGACCACCACGCCCTTGGGTTTGCCGGTGGAGCCGGAGGTGAAGATCACATAGGCCGGGTGGGCCGGGCGCAGCGGGGTGCGGCGTTCCCGATCCCAGATGGGGCCGCCGGGTCCGTCGTCGCTCAGGTCATCGAGATCGAGGACCGTGGCATCGGCCAGATCCGGCCGGGCACCGGCGGTGAGCACACAGGCCGGCCGAGCCGTCGCCACGATGTGTGCGGTGCGATCGGCAGGATGATCCGGATCCAGCGGCACATACGCCGCCCCGGCCGCGATCACCGCGTACATCGCGACCACCAATTCCGGTGACCGCCGGATATGCAACGCCACCAGCGACTCCGGCCCGGCACCGCGGGCGATCAACGCCCGGGCCAGCCGGTTGACGCGGGCGGCCAGCTCTGAATAAGTCAGATCGGGGGCTCCGGCGAACCGCAGTGCGACCGCGTCCGGGGTGCGCGCGACCTGCGCCTCGAACATCGACACCAGCGTCGCGCGGGGATCGACCGGATGATCGGTGGCATTCCAGATCTTGGTGCTGACCTCCAACTCCAGCTCAGTGGCCACCTCGACGCCGGACAGCGGCGTGTCCAGATCGGTGGCGAGCAGTCGATCGAGGTAGCCGATGAAGCGGGCGTGGTGGCGGGCGAGGTCGTCGGCGGCGTAGAGGTTCGGGTTGGCCTCGAAGTCGACGTGCACCCGGTCGCGTTCGCCGTAGTAGACGTTGAGGCTCAGATCCTCCACCGGGCCGGTGGACAGCACGTGGTACTGCCCGGCCGCGGTGCCGAGGGTGAGATCGCTGCGGAAGAGCATGATGTTGGCCAGCGGGCCGAACAGCGCGCGCCGGGCCGGGCGACCGTCGTGTTCGGCGTCGCGGCGGATGTCCTCGG
Source organism: Nocardia cyriacigeorgica NBRC 100375 (assembly GCF_000308555.1). Taxonomy (GTDB): domain Bacteria; phylum Actinomycetota; class Actinomycetes; order Mycobacteriales; family Mycobacteriaceae; genus Nocardia; species Nocardia cyriacigeorgica. The sequence continues at coordinate 69,645 of NZ_BAFY01000214.1, forward strand.
CGCGGTAGCGCTGATGCCGGAGCGCGCCCGCGACCTCCACCCGCGTCGCGCGCAGCAGCTCACCCCAGCTGACGCCGGTCGACAGCCGCAGCGGCACGATATTGGACAGCATGCCCGCCGACCGCCGCATCACCGCGGTGGTGCGGGCGGTCACCGGCAGGCTGAGCACGGCATCGTCGCGGTCGGTGAGGCGGCCGAGATAGGCGGCGAAGGCGGCGAGCAGCACCACCGCGGGTGTCGAATCCTGGCTCGCGGCGAGGGTGTTCATCCGCTCGGTGAGCGCCTCGGGCAGCGGACGGCCCGCGATCAGATTGGCCGCCGCGCGCGGTGCGGTGCGGCCGTCGAGGCTCGTGGGTGCGTCGAGTCCGGCGACGCGCTCGGCCCAGTGCGCGCGATCGGTGGCGAACCGGGAGCTGTCGCGGTAGGCGTGCTCACCGTCCACCAGCGTCGCCAGCGGGGCGGGAGCGACCGTTTCGGGTTCCCGCCCCAGTACCCGCGCGGTGTAGCGCTCGGCCACCCGCATGGTGTTGGTCAGGGCACCGAACCCGTCCAGAATGATGTGATGCGCGCGCAGATACCAGAAGTATCGGTCGGCCTCGACCCGTAGCAGCGCCCCCGCGAAGAGTTGATCGTGCAGCAGATCCACCGGCGCGCTGGCCTCGGTGCGCATCCATTCCTGCGCCGCGGCAACGGGATCGGGATAGGACCGCACATCGATCAGCGGAATATCGACCGTGCCGTCGCGGTCGACCCACTGGTAGGGCACGCCGTCGGCTTCGCCGATGCGGA
>NZ_BAFY01000213.1 GCF_000308555.1 Nocardia cyriacigeorgica NBRC 100375
CCGGCAGCGACTGGTCACACCGCTGGTGGAACTGCGGGTGCCGTTCACGCTCTCGCGCGAGGAACTCGACAATGTCGAGCGCGGCGCCGAAGACGCCGACCTGGATCCGGTGAAGGACT
>NZ_BAFY01000212.1 GCF_000308555.1 Nocardia cyriacigeorgica NBRC 100375
TGCCTTGGCGTCGAGGATCGACAGGGCGCCCATCGCCTCGCGCGTCTCGCGCACGATGTCGTCGAAGGCTCGCCGGATGTCCGGGTCGCAGACGCGCAGGCGGTGTTCGATGCTCGCGCGTTCGGTATCGGAGACCGCGTCGAGGGCGTAGAGATGGGCGAGATCGAGGAGGTCGTGATCGTCGGGATGCTCGGGTGAGGGCGCGTCGGTCATCAGGGGGTAACTCCGGTCAGGCAGTCCTGGAGGCGCTTCAACCCGTCCCGGATGCGGCTTTTGACGGTCGGCAATGGTGAGGCTAGGTGGTCGGCTACCTCCCGGTAGGTGCGGCCACTGTAGTAGGCGAGGGCGACGGCTTCACGCTGTGTGGACGTCAGCGTGTCGAGGCAGTCGCGCACGGCCTGCTCGTCCATTCGCTGGCCGACCGTCTCGGCGACGATATCGTGATCGCGGCCGAGGTGGGTGTGCCCGTAGACGGCGTCGCGGCCGGCGGCAGAACTTTCGCTGCGCACCCGGTCGACCGCCCGCCGGTGGGTGATCATCATCAGCCAGCCGATCGGGCTCGACAGCGCCGGATCGTAGCGTTCGGCCGAGGACCACACCTGCAGGAAGACCTCCTGGGTGGTCTCCTCGGCCGCCGCCGGGCTGCGCAGCACCCGCAGCGCGAGACCGAAGACCCGTGGGCTGGTCTCGCGATAGAAATGGGTGAAGGCCTCGCGGTCACCGGCCGCGGTGGATTTCAGCAAACCGTCGAGCCTGCGGCGGACCTCCCCGTTTCCGGGCCGGACCGGGCAGGCCGCGGGATGATCGGCCAGGTCATCGGGGACGACGGGGCCGATGAACGGGATGGGACCCGTGTCTCTGGTCATGATCGTCTCCTCGCCCGCACGACAGGGAGTTCGCCGTGGGGGTACGACGGGATGGGCGCGAATGCGCGAATGTGGCCTGAGCCACGTCCGTGGCTTCGTCGGAGCACGGGTTCAGTCTTGCGCATGGTCGCGGATCCGGTGGGTGATTCGCCTGCGAATTTCGGTTTACTTCTGTTGGCTCCGCGTCAGTTGTCGTTACCATCGGTCAATGGCCGTGTCGACAGATGTCACGACCGCGGACGGCGTCGTCCGTGGTCACCGTGGCCGCCGGGTCATTCGCTGGCGGTCGATTCCCTATGCGGCAGCGCCGGTGGGTGAGCTGCGCTTCCGGGCTCCGCGTCCGGTGCGGCCGTGGACCGGAGTGCGCCCGGCCACCGAATTCGCCAACGCCGCGATGCAGCACCGCACCGGTGCGCAGATCGGGGCGCGGCGCTATCAGCCGACCAGTGAGGACGCGCTGACGCTCAACGTCACCGCGCCGGTCTCGCGTGGCAACACGCCGCTGCCGGTGATGGTCTTCATCCACGGCGGCGGCTACCTCTTCGGCACCTCGGCGCTGAGTCTCTACTCGGGTTCGCGGCTGGCGGTGGGCGGCGAGGTGATCGTCGTGTCGCTGAACTACCGGCTGGGCGCGTTCGGTTATGCCGACTTCGGCGAATTCGGCAGCGATGAGCGGCCGTTCGACTCCAATCTCGGCCTGCGCGATCAGATCGCCGCGCTGGAGTGGGTGCGCACCAATATCGCGGCCTTCGGTGGCGATCCGGGCAATGTGACGATCTTCGGCGAATCGGCGGGTGCGCACGCGGTACTCAGCCTGCTCGCCACTCCGTCGGCGGCGGGACTGTTCCACCAGGCCATCGCGCAGAGTGCGCCCGCCGACTGGGCGCTGACCGCCGACGACGCGCGGTTGATCGCCCGTCGATGTGTGGAAGCGCTCGGAGCGACACCGGACACCGCGCTGCGGGTGCTGTCGGAGGCCGACCCCTATGACATCCATCGCGCGTTCGGGCGGGCGATGCGCGCGTCGTTGCAGGAGCGGCCCGGGTTCTTCGCCGCCGCGCCCGTCGTCGACGGGACGCTGTTGCCGCAGGCGCCGATCGACGCCATCGTCGACGGCAACGCCCATCGGGTGCCGCTGATCATCGGCACCTGCAACAACGAGGGCACCCTGTTCGCGAAATTCGCCGACGACGCGCTGCCGACCACCCCGCAACGACTGCGCGCTGCCGTCGGTGACGAGGAGGCCGAGGCCCGGGTGCGTGCCGCCTACCCCGGCTATCCGGCGCCGAAGGCAGCTATCCGCGCGGGCGGCGATTTCGTGTTCTGGCGGCCGTCGCTCGAGGTGATGGCCGGGCACAGCAAGTACGCGCCCACCTACGCCTACCGCTACGACTACGCGCCGCGTTCGCTGCGGCTGGCCGGGATCGGCGCCACCCACGCCACCGATCTCATTCCGGTGTTCGGCGTAGCGGACAGCCCCGTCGGCCGGGCGCTCACCGCCGCCGGTGGGCGGCGCGGCCTGGTGTCGGTGACCAGGCAGTTCCAGGACAACTGGCTGCGTTTCGCGCATACCGGCGCGCCGCTGCCGTCCTGGCCGGCCTACACCGAAAGCAGGCGAAGCACCTTGATCATCGACGCGCCGAGCCGGGTCGAACACGATCCGGAGAAGGCACGCCGGCTGGCATGGGAGGGCGTGCGGATGCCGAGGCTGGTGCAGCAGCGCGAAGTGGATCTCGGATAGGCGGCTATTTGAGCAGGCGCGACATGCGCCGGTCGGCGAGGATCTTGCCGCCGGTCTGGCAGGTGGGGCAGTACTGGAAGGATCGCTCGGCGAAGGACACCTCGCGCACCGTGTCGCCGCAGACCGGGCACGGCAGGCCGGTGCGGGCGTGTACCCGCATGCCCGAACGTTTTTCGCCTTTGAGCCGGGCGGCGTCCTGCCCGACCGAGCGTTGCACGGCGTCCAGCAGCACCGTGCGCATGGCCTCGTACAGTTGCGACACCTTCTCCGGTGAGAGCGATTTCGCGGTGGCGAACGGTGAAATGCGCGCGGTGTGCAGGATCTCGTCGGAGTAGGCGTTGCCGATGCCCGCCAGCAGCGACTGTTCGACCAGCGCGGTTTTGATCCGCTGGGTGCTCGCGCCGAGGATCTGCGCAAACTCGTCTTCGGTGACCTCGAGGGCGTCGGGGCCGAGCCTGCTGATGCCCGGCACCTGCTGTGGGTCCTCGACGATGTAGACCGCGAGCCGTTTCTTGGTGCCGGCCTCGGTGAGGTCGAAGGCGGGTGTCGCGCCCTCGGGGGTGAAGAAATGCACCCGCAGCGCCAGCGGGCCCTTCCCGGGCTTGGGCGGGGTGGCGCTGGGGTTGTCGGTCCAGCGCAGCCATCCGCCGCGCGAGAGATGGGTGATCAGCCAGATGCCGCTGCAATCGAGGCCGAGGAATTTGCCCCACCGGCCCGCGCCGGTGACGTCGCGACCGGACAGCGCCGTCACGGGTGGGTCGAAGGTCTTGACCGCGCTCAACGCCGCGACGTCCACGCGTCCGACCACCGCGCCGACGGCATGTTCTCGCAGGAACTGCGCCAGCGCCTCCACTTCCGGTAGTTCGGGCACGCGATTCAGGTTACCTGCGGGCACCGACAGACTCGGGTTGTCGCGGGGCGCGGTTCGCCGGGTCGAAGGCGCGAGCCGGTCCGGCATCGGGCGCGCGCGAATCGCGGCCGACTGTGGCGTGCGCCTGGCGGCGTTCTCGTGCTCGACATGCTGAACAACGTTCCGGTTTGGTGTGCAATGGTGGTCTGCGGCATTCGCCTGTTCACGTGCCCGGCGTGCGGAAGGAAGCTCGCATGGGCGTCCCCGCCGGATGGTGGACAGCTGGCCGGCGGGTCTGTGTGGGACAGGAGCGATCGGCTAATTCCGGCGCAGGCCCGCGATCAGCAGCCCGACCAGCCTGCGGGCGTCGTAGCGCGGATTGTTGCTCGCGCCGATGCACAGATTGCCCACGCCGCGCATCAGCTCGTAGGCCTCGATGTCGCGGATGATCTCGCCGGCATCGGCGGCCGCATCGAGCAGCTGCGCGCATACCGGAACCAGGCGGTCGAGGAAGTAGGCGTGCAGCGTCTCGAAGGCGGCGTCGTCGGACTGTAAGGCCTCGGCCAGGCCGTGCTTGGTGACGCACCGGCGTACAGGTCAGCACGGTGGCGCTGGGCGCCATGAACTTCGGCAGTATCGGCCGCACCGGCCAGGACGAGGCCACCGCGATGGTCGACGCCGCACTCGACGCCGGGATCAACCTCATCGACACCGCGGACATGTACGGCCGCGGCGAATCGGAGGAAATGGTCGGCCGCGCCATCGCGGGCCGCCGCGACGACATCGTGCTGGCCACCAAGGCGGAATGCCGATGGACGAGGAGCGTAACCATCGTGGCAGTTCCCGCCGCTGGCTGGTGCAGGCACTCGACGACAGCCTGCGCAGGCTCGGCGTCGACCACGTCGACCTCTATCAGATCCATCGCTGGGACCCGAGCGCCAGCGACGAGGAGACCCTGTCGGCGCTGACCGATTGCAGCGCGCCGGAAAGATTCGCTACTTCGGTTCCTCCACCTTCCCGGCCTACCGCATCGTCGAGGCGCAGTGGGCGGCCCGCGAGCACCGGCTCGGTCGCTACGTCACCGAACAGCCGGCTTATTCGATCCTGCAACGCGGCGTCGAGGCCCACGTCCTGCCGGTGGCCGAACAGTATGGGCTCGGCGTACTGGTGTGGAGTCCGCTGGCCTCTGGCTGGTTGTCGGGCGCGATCCGAGCGGGCCGCGAGATCACCACCAGCCGATCGACTTTCATGCCGGACCGGTACGACCTCACCGTGCCCGCCAACAAGGCCAAGATGGACGCCGTCGAACAACTGGCCGCCCTCGCCGACGACGCCGGCCTGACCATGATCCAACTGGCGCTCGGCTTCGTCACCGCGCACCCGGCGGTGACGACGGCGCTGATCGGCCCCCGCACCATGGACCACTTGCGCTCCCAGCTCGCCGCCGCGGACACGGTGCTCACCGCCGAGGTGCTGGACGCGATCGTCGCGCCGGGCGTCGACCTGGCCCCACATGAGAAGCATGACGCGTCTCCCGCCCTGCTCGACTCGGGGCTGCGCCGCCGCTGATCATGATGGTGTCTGTGTGGCGGCGTGGGCCAGGCATTCGGCGGCGATCGGGACCGCCGCGGCAAGTCCGTCGTCCGAGGGCGCCGAATAGCCAAGGGCCACACCGAAGGTGCGTGCCGGGCCGATGTGGTGGCGGGCGAGCGCGTCCAGGGCAACCCCGCGGCCGGCGGCTTCGGCGACGGCGCGTTGCTCGGCCTCGGCGCTCGGCAGCGGGATCACCAGGTGGGACCCGGCATCGTCGCCGCGGATTGCCAGTCCGCGACGGGCGAGCTCGGCGGCGACGAATGCCCGTCGCGGCGGCATCACCCGGCGGAGCCTGCGCAGATGCCGGGCGAGGTCGCCGTGCGCGGCGAGTTCGGCCAAAACCAGCTGGCCGGCGGGGCCGGGCGTGCTGCCGATCTGTTCCCGGTAGGCGAGCACGGCCTCGGTGATCTCGGGTGCGGCGACCAGCCAGCCCGCGCCGAGGGTGGGGGACAGGATCTTGCTGGTCGTGCCGAGATGAACGACGACATCCGGCGCCATCGCCGCCAGCAAGGGCAAAGGGGCTGTGTCATAGCGCAATTCGCCGTCGTAATCATCCTCGATGAGCAGTACACCGTTGGCCCGGGCGTAATCGACCAGCTGCACGCGGCGGCGCGCCGTCATCCGTTCGCCGAGTGGGAACTGGTGTGCCGGAGTGCAATACACCGCCTTGATGTCAGGAGGTAGCTCCTCGACGCGCAAACCCTCCCCGTCCACCGGTACCGGACGTACCCGCACGCCGGCCGCCCGGAACGCACCGACGGCGCGCTGATAACCGGGATCTTCCATAGCGACGCTGTCGCCCGGGCGCAAGAGGGCGCACGCGATCTCGTTCACCGCCGCACTCGCTCCCGAGGTCGCGAGGATCGCGGTCCCGCCTGCCGCGCTCAGCCCACGATGGCGCAGCAGATGATCGGTGACCGCCGCCAGATAGCGTGGCTCGCCTGCGCGTTCCTTGCGGATCACGGGGTCATGGTCGGCGGCCGCACGCCAGGCCCGCCGCCATGCGGCGCGGTCGATCGCGGGGACGCAGGGCGCGCCGGGGCGCAGATCGAGAAGTGCGGACGCGTCGGAGGGCATGGCCGACGCGGTGGTGTCGGGGTGTGCGGGGGCGGGGGCGGCGGTGAGGTAGGTGCCGGATCCGCGGCGGCCGGTGAGCCAGCCCTCGGCATGTAGCTGGTCGTAGGCAGCCGCCACCACCGTCCGGCTGACGGCGAGCTGAGCGGCCAGCGACCGCGAGGACGGCAGCCGGTCACCGCCGCGCAGGGCGCCGGAGGTCGCCGCCCGCCGCAATCCGTCGGCCAGCTGCACCGATAGCGGCGCGGCGCCCCTGCGATCGAGTTCGAGTAGCTCGGCGATCGGCTCGGACATGGCACAAGTGGCCTTTCGAAGTTGCTTGGAATTGGCTATACCAGGATGCCACTGATGCGGGCATGGTGAAACCATGACCGCACACCTTCAGCTCCGGCCACCGCTTTCGCCGACCCCGCGCAGCACACCCACGCGGTTGAAGGATCGCGCCAGGAAGGATCGCGCCGAACTGGACGCCGTGCTCGACGCGGGCCTCATCTGCCACCTCGGCGTGCTACTCGGCGGCACTCCCGTCGTGCTACCCACCGCCTACGGCCGCGACGGAAATCTGCTCTACCTGCACGGATCAACCGGCGCCGGCAATATGCGGGCGGCGCTGGAGCACGAGGTGTCGGTGGCCGTCACCCTGGTGGACGGTGTGGTGTACGCCCGCTCGGCCATGCATTTCTCGATGAACTACCGGTCGGCGGTGGTGCTCGGTCGAGCCGTCGAGGTCACCGACCCGCAGCAGCGGCTG
>NZ_BAFY01000211.1 GCF_000308555.1 Nocardia cyriacigeorgica NBRC 100375
CACGGCCTGCGCGTGATCGTCGAACATGCCGCGCCCGGCTCCTGGGACCGAGTGCGGCGGCCGAACAAGAAGGAACTCGCCGCGACCGCTGTCCTCGCGCTCGAGCTCACCGAGGCGTCGGTGAAGATGCGGGCGGGCGGGCCGAACGACGACGCGGACGATATCGTCGCCGGCGGTGTGTGGGCGGGGGTCCTGCCGACCCGTCAGGCCTGGGATCCGCCGGTGTCCGCGCCGGACCTCGAGCCAGGTGTCGCGGTCCCGTCCTCGGTGTCCCAGCGCACTGCCCGCCAATCCGGCTGAGCGAAGGTGAGTCCGGCCAGAGCGGCGCTGACTTCTTCCGGCGCGGCGGGCGCGACTCCGTGCGCGCTCACCGCCGCGATCTGTTCGTACTCGGCGGAATCCGGCATGGCACCAGGTTAATTCGCGTCGCGGTCCGAGGCCTGCCGTGACTCCAGCCTGCGGGTGATGCTGGTCGTCAGCACGGCCACCACGGTGCCGATGACGACCAGGTCGAACAGCATCTGCACGGTGCTCGCGACGCGGGCGATCTGGCCGACGGCATGGATGTCGCCGTAGCCGACAGTGGCCAGCGTCGACACCGTGTAGTACAGCGCGTCGGTGCGGGTGTCGAGCCCGTCGAACTGGCCAGGATCACGTTGTTCGAGTACGTAGTAGAAGATCGCGAAGAACACCACGACCACCGACACCAGCAGCAGCAGGCCGTCGATGCGCCGGGTGGTGTCTTCCATGGCGGCGATGTACTGAGTGATGCGCCGGTACCCGAGCCAGCACAAGCCGATCACGCCGGCGGCGAAGGCGAGCAGGGTGAGGATCCGGCCGCGCCAGTCGTCGGCGAAGTCGTAGCCGACGGGAACGAAGTAGAACAGCAGCAGCGCGCACACCACCGTGGCGACATTGCGTAAGGCGTGTGCTCGCTTGGAGGGCCGTGCGGTCGCCGTCATCGGTCCATGATCGGCCGCGGGAGTGCGCCGGGTGGCGATACACGCCAAGCGTTGGCGAATTGCGACCGGTTGCGCGCGCAGTGGTCGGGATGCTGATTCACGTCCGTATCGCGATTCGGGGCGGCGAGCCGAGGACATCTGCGACGCGGCCGGCGGGACCCTTGTTCGCCTGGTGGGTGGTTCGGCCGGATGGTTTGGGCCTGGGTGATGATCGCGGTCGGGTTGCGGTCGGGCGGCGGGGCCCTTGTTCGCGGGGTGGCAGGTTCGGCCGCATGGTTCGGCCGGGATGGCGACCGCGGTCGGTCTGCGGGCGGCCCGCGGTGGGGCGGTTGCTGACCCGTCGGTGCTGGTGGTCGTCGCGTCGTTCGGCCCCGGCACGGGTTCGGGGTGGGTGTCGCGCATGGCCTGCGCTTGTGGGCGGCGCGTCCACGGCGTCGCCCTCAGTCGATGAAGTAGTGCGAGTCGCGTTCGCGCAGCACCAGATCGGCGCGCTTGGCGGTGCCTTCGACCAGGTCGGCATTGGCCATGTCGCTGTCGTGCACTTTGGCCCGCGCGGCGATGTCGTCGCGCCCGCCGCGCAGGTGACGGTGCAGCAGCCGTTCGATGCGCGTGTGCCGGTCGGCGGTGAGATACCAGCAGTGGTTCAGCAGTGGCCGCACCTTCGACCACGGACCGTCATCGAGCAGCAGGTAGTTGCCTTCGGTGATGACGATTCGATGGTGGGTGACGACGATGCCGCCGGGTGTCGGCTCGTCGGTGGCTCGGTCGAACGTCGGCCACGGTATCGGTTCGCCGATCGGGGTGTGCCGCAACCGGTTCAGGCCATCGACGAACCCGGTGACGTCGAAGGTGTCGGGTTCGCCCTTGCCCGCCAGTCGCCCGAGGGCGCGCAGCCGCGCATTGGGCAGGTGGTAGCCGTCCATAGGTGCGAGTTCGGCGATACTCGACCCGGCCGCGGCGTCGACGGCCATCCGCAACGCCGCCGCCAGCGTCGATTTACCGGCACCGGGCGGGCCTGCGATGCCGAGCAGGTACCGGCCCGCGCAGCCTCCGGCTCGGTCCAGCACCCGCGCCGCCAGCGCATCGACCGTTGCTTCGAGCTCCTCCGTCACGGCCGTGACAGTACTCTCGCGCACTCGACCGCGACCGAGCTCCGTTACGGCGGAGTCTGCTGTCGCGGACCGGCCCGGCACGGCTACGGCCCTGACCAGCTTCATGGAATCGGAGGGTGTCGCCGGCGAGGTCGAGGTGCTCGTCGCGACCTTCCGCCGCGACTGGCTTCGTGCGAACGACAAGGGGCAGTCGCAGACGAAGCCGAGCCCCACGCCCGACGCTGTTGACGAGTACCGCGACGAGCAGGAGGTGATGTCAGGCGACGAACGCCCGCTCGATGATGGCGGCGGTATCGACCCCGGTGGGTAGGGTGCCGAACGCGATGCCCCAGTCGTCGCCGAGGCGAGTGGCGCAGAAGGCGTCGGCGACCGCGGAATGCCCGTGCCGCACCAACTGCGCGCCCTGCAGGACCAGCGCCATCAGCTCGACCACGCGGCGGGCACGGTACTCGATATCGCTGAGGTCGGACAGTTCCTTGCCGACGCGGTCGATGGCGTCGTCCAGGCGCGGATTCTCACCGCGGGCGAGATTCACCTCGTTGAAGTAGGCCTCGACCGTTTCCGGCTGGCGCCCCATCGCGCGCAGGGCGTCGAGCGCGGCGACATTGCCCGAGCCTTCCCAGATCGACATCAGCGGCGCCTCCCGGTACAGCCGCGGCATCCCGGACTCCTCGGCGTAACCATTGCCGCCGAAGCATTCCAGCGCCTCCGCCGCATGCGAGGGCGCCCGCTTGCACACCCAGTACTTGGTGACGGCCAGCGCGATCCGCCGCAGCGCCGCCTCGGCCGGGTCGCTGCCCGCGCGATCGGTGGCGCCGGCCAGCCGCATCATGACCGTGGTCGCCGCATCGGATTCGATCACCAGGTCTGCCAGCACGTTCGCCATCGCGGGCTGGTCGATCAGCTTGGCGCCGAACGCTTCCCGATGACGCGCGTGATGCACCGCGAAGACCGCGCCGACGCGCATCCCGGTGGCCGAGCCGATCACGCAGTCGAGCCTGGTCATGTTCACCATCTCGATGATGGTCTTGACGCCCGCGCCCTCGGGGCCGACCAGCCAGCCGGTGGCGTTCTCGTATTCGATCTCGGAGGAGGCGTTGGACTTGTTGCCCAGCTTGTCCTTGAGTCGCTGGATGCGGATCGGGTTGCGGGTGCCGTCGGGCAGCACTCGTGGCAGTAGGAAACACGACAGTCCGCCCGGCGCCTGCGCCAAGGTGAGGAACATATCCGACATCGGCGCTGAGGTGAACCACTTGTGCCCGACGATCCGGTACGAGCCGTCCGGCTGCGGTGTGGCGGTGGTGGTGTTCGCGCGGACGTCGGAGCCGCCCTGCTTCTCCGTCATGGACATGCCCGCGATGAGACCGGCCTTGGTGGACGGCTCACGTAGCCCGAAATCGTAAGTGCGCGAACCGAGTAGCGGTTCGTACCGCGCTGCCAGCTCCGGATTGTTGCGCAGTGCGGGGACCACGGCGTACGTCATCGAGATCGGGCACATGTGGCCCGCCTCGGCCGAACCCCAGGTGTAGAACTTCGCCGCGCGCGCGGTGTGCGCGCCTGGCCGTTCGTCGAGCCACGGCGCACCGTGCAGGCCGTGCGAGACTGCGACGTTCATCAGCTCGTGCCAGTACGGATGGAATTCGACTTCGTCGATGCGGTGGCCGTAGCGGTCGTGGGTGTGCAGCACCGGCGGGTTCTCATTGGCCAGGCGGCCCCACTCCTGGGCGCGCGCCGTACCGGCCAGCTCGCCCAGCTCGCGCACCTCGGCCTCGGCCCAGCCCGCGCCCTCCCGGTGCAGGCCTTCGATCAGTGCCGG
>NZ_BAFY01000210.1 GCF_000308555.1 Nocardia cyriacigeorgica NBRC 100375
CTGTCCAGGGTCGACCACTCCGCCGTGAGCAATACGAGGTATCGCGAGTTCGAGCAGTACATTGCCAGTCTGGCGAATCTAAACCGAAGCGAAGTCTATACAACGTTTGCGTCAAAACCAGGAAACATAGGCGTCCGGCTAGAGCAGTCGAAGCGGGCTCGACAGGCACATGTGCTTGTCGTGCTCACAAAGTCGAAAGACTACAACCAACTGCGAACGGACATAGATGCGATCACAAGGTATCAGCGCGATCATCGTCCGGACGCTGAGGTCGTTCTATTCTCGCATATTGGTGGCCGGTGGCTTCCTAGGGCACTAACCTACACTGCAGGTGACACCACAGCCCTGAGGATAAAGCCCTTTCTGGATGAACTGCTTGAGGTTGAGGTTATACCGACGGCCAGCGAGCCGAAGCTGACCCAGGAAGAAGTCTCTGAACTGACTTTCATGGTTGATCCGGATGGCAAGCAACTTGCGACAGCAGCATATCCAGTCGCGATTCTTCGGCGAAGCAGTTGGGATGATTACGGCTATAAGACCATGTTCACGCTTGAGCTTCTTCCCGAAGCAGGGGATTCAGTGGCCATTGGAAGAGTGAAAATCCTACATAGAGAGCAAGAGTCTGGTCAGACTCCAATACCATATGAATTCCAGAAGTTGACACCGAATTATGCCTCTCTCGGACAGAGTTACACCTACTATGAGAAATTGAATACCCTTAGTGAGGCGCTCTCAAAGCGGGTGATGATATCGCTGAGGGACATGGTGTACCGAGATTCCATCAGAGAATCGTTTGAGGATCACGAAGGATTCGAGCTTTCTCTGACCCGTACTGGGACCGCAGAAAGAGCCCTCGAAGACGCTCCCGCACTATTTACCAAGAAGAACTACGCGCCAACTGGCCTGCAAGGAGCCGGATTTGAGTTCACGACGAATACTGGCGGCAAAGACTTCACCATCGCTTTTTCGTTTGGACAATCCGACAAATTGCCCGATCGAATTAACGGCTTGATAGGCTACAACGGCACGGGGAAGACGCAACTCTTGGCCAAGTTGGCTCTCGCCGCCACCAGCGACAGATTGACCAGTCCGAAAGATGCCAACGAGCATGGTGTAATTTCTTACCACGAATCAGGAAGATTCAGCTCAGTCATCGCCGTATCCTATAGCGCCTTCGACACCTTTGAAGTCCCGAGCTTTGAAAACGCCTCCCCTACGGTAGATACGGAACACAGCCACTCTGCAGACCTGGCTGAGTCGCTCAAGGACCGCAGTGATTACGTCTACTGCGGCTTGCGGATGTCTCCTGGAGACGTACAGTCCGGAAACGTTGGCCACGCTCTCAAAAGCGTCGATATAGTGATGTTCGAATTTAGGGATGCGCTTTCGATAGCGCGTGAGCGCGGCAAGAGACCTATTCTGCGCATGGCGCTGCGAGCCCTCCAAACCGATCCGTCTTTCGCTCGCATAGGAGTTCCACTAGAATCCTCAATAGACAATTACGAATGGTGGGTTAAGAAACGCATTATAGAAAGTTTGAGCACGGAACATAAGATTGTCCTCAATATTTTGGTACAGATAGTTGCGAGAAGCGTGCCAGGAAGCCTAATTCTGATCGATGAGCCGGAGTCTCATCTCCACCCCTCTCTCCTAGCGGCGTTTATGAAGGCCCTCAATACGATCTTGCGGCGACAAGAATCTTTTGCCATAATCGCCACCCACTCGCCAGTCGTATTGCAGGAGATTCCACGGCGGTATGTGAAGATATTAAAGCGAGTGGGAGATAAAACTCGCATCTCAGTACCGGAACTGGAGACATTTGGCGAGAACGTTGGAATATTGACATCGAGTGTATTCGATCTAGATAGTGCTCAAGTAGACTTCCATTCAGTGCTCAAGAATCTTGCTTCCAGCATGTCGCTCACTGAGATTGATGCGTTGTTTGACAACGAAATGAGTGCTCAAGCGCGGGCTTATGTGCGCGCACTGCACAGACAGGCCCGGGAGCGTGCCAATTGATGTATCTCTCGCCACCCACTCGCGATCCAGTTGATGACTACGAAAGAACCATCACGCGGCGACGCAGTGAAGGTGTCTCACTTGTTCTGCAGGGTGCTCGCAACGCTGTGCTTGCCGCCTACAACGGATATGCAAATGCCGCTGCCGATCCCACGGCATATTCTTCAGTTATCAAGGATAAGGTCATCGCGAAAGTGTTGCGCGAAAACTATGACCTGGTCCAGGAAAGTAGAATTCTCAGCGACTTGCGCGAAGAGATACTAGAAGCCGCGTTCATTAACAAATGTGCCCTATGCGGCTTCGGAGAGGTCGGCTCGCTCGACCATTACTTGCCGAAGAATAGATATCCTGAGTACAGCATACTACCTTACAACTTGTTGCCAGCCTGCGGGGTTTGCAACCTAAAGAAGCTTCAAGAGGTAGGGGATACGGAGGGTGGAAGGTTTCTGCACTCCTACCTGGACCGATTCGAATCGGTCGGCCCCCTCATCACGTGTGAAATTACAACGTCTGGCGAAGAGCTTGTAATTAAGTACGCCCCGCGGGATAGCCTGCCAGAGAAAGTGAAGCGGATTGTACGGTACCACTTCAAGGGGCTTGATTTGCAAGAAAGATATACAACCGCATCTTTGGATCGGATACTCGGGGTCTATGATCTCTTAGAGGAGGCGTACCACGATGAAGGCCCAGCAGGTGTGGCTTACGAAGCCAAGCGGCGCGAAACTAATTGCCAGAACAAGTTCGGAAACCAGTACTGGGAAGTAGCCCTATACCGGGGTATGCAAATTAGCGAGGATTTCTGCAACAAGGGATTTGAGTTGGTGCGGAAACACGGCCCGGACGGCCCCACCCTTTGGCTGTGCAACTGAAAAGAGTTCAGCACCCGAGAAGCGGTATCGCTGAATCTCCCACGGTGTGGTGGCGGACCTTGATGATCGCGCCGTCGGGCCAGGAAACGTTAGAAGGTGTCACCGTCGCGGGCCCGGTTCTTCATATAGAGCCATGTCGTGAGTCCGCCGCCGCACATATTGTCGCGACTAGGCATTAGGCCCATACATTCCATGCGCGAATGGGCCTAGCCGATATGCCCGCATAGCGAGGGCATCATTACGACCACCTACGCCCAGGATTGACTCGGCGGAACGGACGGTGCACCATGCCGAGTCGCGGAAGACACGAAGCACTCACCGACGAATGGCACCACACCCTCGCATGCTGGTGCCCCAGGCCTGCTTTCGAACGCGCCGGCCTAGCCGGACTGGACTCGAGGACTTCCGCACCGCTCTCGACGCCATGGACAACAACACCGCACCCCCAGCCGACTTTCGCCAACTTCTCCCTCGCCTAGCACCGCCTCGAAACCGACCCCGGCATTCCACTAACCGTCGAACCAAGATTCGGCGGACGCCCCGAATTCATGCCGCAATACACGGCACTCACCACCTACATGTACGCCGTCAGCGACCTCGAACCCGTCCGAACCGCATTCGAAGCAGTCCGATCCTGCATCGGCACCTACGGCCAGCACTACCCCGACTTCATCCTGCGGATACGCGCCGAGTTCCTCGCCGCAGAGCAATGGCGCCGATCATCACCTCGGCGTCGTCCAGGTGTACGAGTCGGTGCTTACTCTGCAGGCCTCAACGCGACTCAACCAGGCGATTGATCACTGTTTTGGGGCAGCCGAGTAGTTGCAGGGCGTGGGCGCGTACCATCAGTTCGAGGACCTTCACCACCTGATTAAGCTGATGCGCGTCGTAACCCTTCGTACCGTGTGCCAGATCGTTACGGATGATCCGAAGACTATCCGCCGTGCTAGTGGCGTTGATTGGCGCAGACTTCGCTTCAACGATCAGGGCCTTATCGTCGAGCTGCTTGTATAGGTCGCCGGGCAGCCGCTTTGCCAGCCAGCTCATCGCTGCCGTAAGGCCCGCCGGTGGATACTTTCCAAGATTTCTTTCCAGGAACTTGAGTTGCGACTTGTCCAACACCGCCGCAGCCGCCTCGATCAGGTCATTGCGGGTGGCCTGGTGCTTCGTCGTGCGTCTATCGAAAGATGACTTGGTCCCGTAGCCATGCGTCCCCTCGATCGCCTGGAGTAGGAGGAGGAAGCGAGACCGCGGGTGCTGGTCACGGGCGTGAAGCATCGTCCCGTACGTCTCGACCAAGGGGTGGTGCTTCTCAGACATGCTCTGCCATCGCCGCACGATATCGAGCAAGGACACTTCATCAGTCTTGAGGCTTAGAGGTGAGTTGACTTCACGTACGTCGTCAAGTCGGGACTCGTATGGAGCCTGGGTGATCCCACTACCGAAGACCTGCAAGCTGCGGTCGTACCCTTCAATGTCCGATAGCTTCAACACGGCGCAGGTAAGCGGCTCGGCACGGCCTGTCGCGATCGAAACGACCTTGCGAATAGGCTCCACCCAATCGTCGAGAAGTGCACCGAACAGCATCCCGCGCTCGAACTCAACTCGGATGACTGGACTAAAGCCCATTCGAAAGCTGAAGGGATCGAACGTTCGGAACGATCCGTCGAAGTCCAGCGATAGCTTCGCTACGTCATCAGCCCACGATTGCGAACGCTCTTCGCTCAACTCAGCAGACCACGTACCCGCTCCCGCCCTCGGGAACGTCGTCTGCTTGATCGGCGAGACGCCAGCCACCGCATCAAGCCCACCGATCTGGATCTCGAGCCCCTGGAACTCGACTGGCTCGTCCGCGGTCACGTCAGCCAGCGTTAGCAGAGCAGCGGCCGCGTCGATCATGGCTTGGGAATCGAACCAGTAAGTGACCCTCGCATTCACCAACAGGACATGGCCGCCGCTCGAAAGCCGACCAACCAACTGTGGGACATCGACGTACTGAGGGAAGCCTGCTCCACCGCTTTTCAATTGCGCCGCGATGTGGGGAAACTCGCCGTGCGCGCTGCCCTTCGGCGGCTGGCCGGAAGAGAGCGTGAGCGCGCCATGGGCAAGGAAGGTCTCGCCAGTATCCGTAGGCAAGTCCCAAGTGACGAGGTAATCGTCTAGGGCGAACGGGAGCTTCAGTGGGGACGATGTCATCAGTCGCGAACCTTCTTCCGTGGTGCGCCTTCAGGCTAGGCCACAACTGCTCGTAGATCTCAGTGCACGCCGAGAGCCGACCGTACGGGGTGCGTTCTGAAACCAAGAGGTCAGGATGACACATGCTTGGCTAGCGCAACGGCAGCCGGTGGCGCCACGACGGTCGGATGCTCACGGTGAGCGCGCATCTCACCTCAACCGGGCGCTTCTAGCACACTCGGTCGAACTACAACCTCGTCCTCCGCACAATCGCCCGACGCCAAACCAACAAAAGCACCCCTTCCCCCCTGACGCCAACAGCTGCTCCTACGCACCTTCACCCATCACCTTCTTCCCCAACAACAAGCAGACCTCTTGCATCGCAGGTCGTCTCCAGCTAACAATCATGTAACGACCAGGGTATTCGTCAGATTTTACGCAATTTAGGTGTGGTTGTGCTCTCGAAATCCGTAGGATTCGCGCGCTTCCTGGAGATATGACCGCGACGCTCCACAAGGTCGCCGCGGGCAACGGTTACGAGTACTACCTCCGCCAGATCGCTGCCCACGACGAATCCACACGAGGCCGCACCAGCCTGGCTGACTACTACACCGCCCGCGGCGAATCCCCCGGAACCTGGTGGGGTACCGGGCTGCCCGCGCTCGGCCTCAGCGTCGGCCAGGTCGTGACCGAGGACCAGATGGAAGGTCTATTCGGCCTCGGCCGGCACCCGGACACTATCGAGATCGAGGCCCGCGTCATCCGCAGCGAAATCCGCGCTGGGGCCACCGACAAGCAAGCCATGCGCGCCGCAGACCTTGCCTCCCGGCTCGGCGTACCGTTTCGCCTCCCGCCGGAACGATCCGCGTTCCGGACACGATGCGCAGATGCCTACACCGAGCACAACATCGCGCGCGGTCTCGATCCTCGCGCCGCGGTTCACGATGAGCTGCGGGCAGAGATCCGAACCAACGTCGCGACCGCCATGTTCGCCGATGAGTTCGGTCGCCCACCATTGAATCCGCGTGAGCTGTCCGGTTGGGTGGCACGCGCGTCCCGCCCGAAGTCCCGAGCGGTTGCAGGATTCGACATCACTTTCTCGCCGGTCAAGAGCGTGTCCGCGTTGTGGGCGCTGGCACCCCGTCCGATCGCCGAGCGCATAGAGGCGGCCCACCAGGCCGCGATCGACGATGCGCTCGGCTGGCTCGAACGCAATGCCCTGTTCACTCGGTTGGGCCGTAACGGGGTTCGCCAAGTCGAGGTTGAAGGGATCATCGCCGCACGATTTCAGCATCGCGATTCCCGTGCGGGCGACCCAGATCTGCACACTCACGTCCTGATCGCCAATCGGGTTCGCACACTCGACGGACGCTGGCGCACCGTCGATGGCCAACCTCTCCACCGGGCCGTGGTCACGGTTTCGGAGATCTACAACACCCGACTCGAAGACCACCTCCACACCGAACTCCGTCTCGAATTCACCGAACGCACCGACACCGACCCCGCAAAACGCCCGATACGGGAGATCATCGGTATCCCTGCATGGCTGGTGCATCGGTGGTCGAAACGCGATGCGGCGATCACTCGCCGGCTGGATGAACTGGCCACTGAGTTCCAGCAGCGCTGGGGGCGTGAGCCCGCCCCTAGCGAAATGCACGCCCTCGCCGATGAAGCCACGCTGCTCACTCGACCGGCCAAGCACCATGCCCGTTCGCTGGCAGACCAACGCCACGACTGGTTCCGCGAGGTAGCGCAATGGTGCGGAAGCCCAGCAGGCGTCACCGACATCGTCACCATGGCACTGCACCCGCCACGTATAAACCGCACCGAACCAACGAGCGAGTGGATCGCTGAGACGGCACAGACCGTGATCGACGTGGTGTCGACACACCGCTCGACCTGGCAGGCGCACCATGTGCGGGCAGAGATCGAGCGCCAGATCCGCGGGCGCATACACCCCGACCAGTGGCGCTACGCGACCGAAGCGATCCTCACTGAAGCACTCTCCCCGGGACTGGTGATCGCCCGTGGCGACCCCGACATCGCCGCCCAACCCGACCTCGCGCATGTGCCGCCCTTGCTGTCCCGCAGCAACGGCACCAGCGTCTACACCTCAGCCGGTGCGACCACATACACCAGCCCCCGCGTCCTCTCGATCGAACGTGAACTGATCGATCTCTCCCTCGCGCCGGGGACACGCACCCTCTCCGATGCCGCGATCAGCGCAGCGGTCTCCGACTACAACAACCGTCACCCCACCCGAATGCTGAACGACGGGCAGCGGGCCGTGGTAACGGCGTTTGCCACATCTCCACTCCAGATCTTGACCGCCAACGCCCCCGCCGGCACCGGAAAAACTACTGCTATGCAGGTACTCACCGACGCCTGGACCCGAAGCGGCGGAACCGTACTCGGCCTCGCGCCCACCGCAGCCGCCGCGGCCGTCCTCGGTGAATCCATTGGAGCCCGAGTCGAAACCGTCGACAAGCTTCTCCACACACTGGCCGAACACGCACCTAAACGCACCGACACCGGGCATCCGTTGCCGCCGCCTTTGCCAGAATGGGTACTTCAGATCGATGATCGAACGCTGGTGATCGTCGACGAACACGTCAAGATCGGAAGCGCCAAACGCCTGGGGCTACTTCGATTTCTGACAGTCCGCGGCGCGACGATCCGCTGCATCGGCGACGACCAGCAGCTGCCTGCGATCGAGGCAGGCGGCGCCGACACCGACATGCACCGCCACCAGCAGCTGATCACACTCAGTAATGTCGTTCGGTTCGCCGACCCCGGCGAAGCCCGCGCCAGCCTGCAGCTACGCGACGGCGACCCCACCGCACTCGGCTGGTACTACGACAACGAGCGAATCCATACCGGCCATCACGCCACCGCGACCGACCAAGCCTTCCGAGTGTGGGCCCATGACGACAGAGTCGGACGGCACGCGCTGATGCTCGCCGCCACCCACGATCAGGTAGCCGACCTCAACGCCCGCGCCCGCGCACACCGCCTCAACCGGCAACCGCCCGATCCCAACGAACTCACTGTCGTCCTCGCCGATGGCCTGCACGCATCTGCCGGTGACACCGTCCGTACATGCCACAACCATCCGAAACTCCGTCTCGACCGCCATGACTGGGTACGCAATGGCGACACCTGGAACATCGACGTAGTCCATCCCAACGGCGCACTGACCGCCACCCGCCTCCGCGACGGCCAACGCACCAGTGCACAGATCGTCCTACCCGCGCACTACGTTGCCGAGTACGTGCGACTCGGCTACGCAACCACTATCGATTCCGCCCAAGGACTCACCGCCGACACCTGCCATGTCACCCTCACCGGCAGCGAGACACGCCAACAGCTCTACGTCGCACTCACACGCGGAGTGATCGCTAACCACGCCTACCTGTCCACAGCACTCGACGGTGAGCCAACCTCATTCCTCACCGAACGGGCCACTGCCCCACCGGCCGCCACCGACATCTTCATCCGGATGCTCAACAACGACGGTCGTCGACCGTCCGCGCACACCTACCTCCGCGACAGCCTCGACCCGTTTCAACGAATCGGCCGCGCCGTCGATATCTACCTCGACACAATCGGCCTCGCCGCCGAGCACGCGCTCGGCGCAGACGGCCTGGCCCGTCTCGACATCGCAGCCGAAGCAATACACCCCGGACTATGCGACGCTCCCACGTATCCCGTACTGCGACAGCACCTTGCCGTCCTGGCTCTCACCGGCGCTGACCCCACGGCTGCGCTTCGAACAGCAGCCGCTGAACGAGAACTCGACACTGCAGACGACGCCGCCGCCGTCCTCGACTGGCGTCTCGACACCACAGGTCACCACAACCGCGTCCCCGGTCCGCTGCCGTGGCTCCTCGGCCCACCCGTTGAACTCACCACCGAATCCGACACCACCCAGGTCCGAGCCCGCGAAGCCATCGTGACCAGCCTTGCCGACCAAATCCGCAGCGACGCCCACCTTTGGACCGCCCACACCGCACCCACATGGGCTCAACCACTGCTCCATGACCGGCACCTGGTCGCCGATCTCGCAATCTGGCGCGCCGTCCACCACATCGCCGATAACGACCCGAACACCACCGGACCACCCCGCTACCCCGCCATCGAACGCGAGTACCAGGCAGCACTCGACCAGCGAATCCAGACAGCACTCGACCGCGCCGAACACCCCGCTCGAACCTGGGCGCCACTGGCCGAACATATTGATCCCCGCTTGACCAGCGATCCCACCTGGCCCGCCATCGCTACCTGCATCGACAACACGCACCATGCGGGCATCGATATCGCCGACATCCTCACCACGGCCGCCCGACAACGTCCGCTCCCCGACGACTACCCCGCCGCCGCACTCTGGTCGCGCCTACCGGCAGACGTAACCGACGCCCGGTCGGCGGCTGATCCGATTGCATCCCCCGGTCATCCCACCAGCCAGTATCGGGACACCAACACCGCGCCATCGGACGACGCCCCTCCGGAACGAATGGAACCCGCGCAAGCCGCAATCCAGCAGGCACTCAGCGCTTTACTGGACATCGATCCCACAGCAGAGCTCGACAGCATCGATGAGTTCAGCGACTTCCCGGCCGCCGACGTCCAGGTTCCCGACATCGGTCTCGACATGTAGCCAGCCGCGCCGCAGCGCTTCCCGTTGTGCGACGAACCGTAGGTGTGTTGTCAGTGACCCCACGTCATCGACAATGCAGCAAGGTTCGATTCCAGATGCTCGAGTGAGCCCGTGCCCGGAATGAGAAGGACGGCCGGCGACTGATCGAGCAGCCATCGAATCGCCGACGCCGGCGTGCCGTCTTCGAGGACATCACCACACGCCAGCGGCGCGAAGGGCACGAATGCGATGCCGTGTGCAGTGCAGAAGTCCAGCACCGCACGTTGGCTCTGGTCGTGCAGGTTGAATCGGTTCTGCACGGCCGCGACCTGCACGATTCGCTCGGCTTCGAGGATCTGGTCGATGGTCACTTTCGACACTCCGATGTGGCGGATCTTGCCTTCGTCGCGCAGGGCTGCGAGTTCGCCGACCTGATCTGCCAGCGGCACCTTGGGGTCCACCCGGTGCAGGTAGTACAGGTCGATCCGGTCGAGCGCGAGTCGGCGGAGGCTCATCTCTACGCATTGGCGCAGATACTCTGGTCGGCCCACCGGCGCCCACCTATTCGGTCCCTGCCGGGTTAGGCCGCCTTTGGTCGCGATGACCAAACCGTCCGGATAGGGGTGCAGGGCTTTGCGAATGAGGTGTTCGACCGTGGCAGGGCCATAGGCGTCTGCAGTGTCGATGTGGTCTACGCCGAGTTCGACGGCCCGGCGCAGGATGCGTTTGGCGTGGTCGGTGTCAGCCGGGTGGTACCAGTGGCCGGGGCCAGTGAGTTGCATACTGCCGTAGCCGATTCGGTGTACGGGCATGTCGCCGCCGACGCGAAATACTCCGCCGAGCACGCCAGCGGTATCGGTACTGGTCATGGGAGTCCTCCGATGCCGTCGAACAGCTTCAGTTCGGGCTCGGGTTCCTCCCCGGCGAGAGTGATACCACCGGCCTCGAACAGGGCGGCAGCAGTCCGGGGTTCAGGGCCGTTGGTCGCCAGATCAACGAACAGTCGAGCAGTCACGAGCGCGTCGTACTCCGCACGGTGCGGTGTCAGTCCGTCCGGCAGCCCGTCGGCCAAATCGCGGTGGGCGACCAGTGCGCCGAGTTTGTGGGACGGAAGGACCCACGCCTTGCGGGCAAGCCGCAATGTGTCGATGGCTCGAGCCGGTTTCCAGCCCGCCAGACTACGGGTGAGCACGTCGAGGTCGATGCGAACGTTGTGCCCAACCGGCACGGCGTCTCCGAGGACCTCGCAGATTTCTTCGGCGACATCGTCGACCCGTGGACACTCGGCGACATCATCGTTGCGGATGCCGTGGATCTTTCTGGCCTGCCAGCTAATCGGCGTGGGTGGGCGCATCAGCCATGTGCGGGGCCGACCGATCCGCCCACCTTCGACCAAGACGGCAGCAAGCTCAACCAATTCGGGCGGCCGAGCACCATTACCCTCTACATCGACAACGACGTAGTCGACCTCCGACCAGTGTCCGGCCGCGCTCATGCAGTCTCCCCTTTCCAACCGATATCGGCGCGACCGTGCCTGCGATCGCGATGCGGGTGACGCTCATCGTGGACCTGAAAGCCCAGCCCATGTTGCAGGAAGTACCGGGGTTGCTCGTCCAAGCCTTTCACGACTGCGCAGCGATCAGTGATCGCCACAATCTCGAACTCCTCCGAACTCGTCAAACCTGCGGCGAGCTGCCTCAACTGTGACTCGGTCGGTGGCCTGTGTGCACTTGCACACAGCTCGAGCTGTTTGATCGGACAGATATCGCACAACTCACGAATCCCATAGTGGCCGTTGTAATCCGGCACGCCATGCGCGAAAGACACCGCGCAGCTGGTCTTACGGAACAAGGGTCCGCCACCACCGAACGCAGTAAGGACCCTCTGTTCCAGCGTTTCCGGCACGATCTTGCGGCGCGCGGTTTCATCGTAGGGCTCGGGCAGCCCGTTGGCGCGGTAATAGTCGGCGATCTCGTCGCGGTAGAACAACCCGGTGAACACGGTTGCGTGGGCATGCCGACTCAACTCCACCGCGCGAGCCAAATGCGCGGCGGTGTCGTTGAGGCCCGGCACCAGTGGCCGCCAGTACAGCACCACTCGGTATCGGTCGGCATTCGCAAACGCCGTGCGCAGCGAGCGCGCGGCGATGCCGCTGTCGACCGGTTCGATCCGTCGATCGTCGATTCCGGAATAGGTGACCAGCACAGTAACCTTTACGTTGCGCAACTGGTTCAGCCGCTGACAGTCCTCTGGGTCGATCCGATAGCGCGTGATCACCAGGACATGGTTGGTCAGGCCCCGAGCGTCGAGATCCTCCAGCACGGCGAACGTGTGCGTCTTGACGCGTGGAAGCATCGGGTCGGTCGCGCGATTGAACACCTGGACCGGGGTGATATGCGGCTGGAAGTACGGATGATCGACCAGCGCTCGGACAGCGTCGGCATCGCTCATCAGCGCCCGCGGCTGCCGCATATCCCACACTCCATAGGTGTGCCGTATGCAATACGCGCAATCCAACGGGCAACCCTGGATGTGATTGAGCGACAGCCCGGACTTCCTGTACTCCACCACCTCGCGTGCTCGAACCGGCAAAGCATCGACCTGAGCGCGGGTCAGCAGCGGCACGGTGGGCAGAGGGCGATCAGCGCTGGTCATGCTGCACGTCCCTCGTTCTCGGTGCCGATAAGCCGTTGCGATTCCTGTGCCCATGACCGGAGCGCCGCCGCTACTCGGGCGAGCTCTGCGATCGGCGGCAACACCACTGGTGTCGACGCGAACCGCGATACACGAGGGGTTCTGCGCGGCAATTGAGGGTGCATGAATACTCCTAGTCGATTACGAAGGGTTAGCGGCGCAGGCATCGCCGCATCGAATCAGCGGCGGCCCGACACGGCGCCGAAGGCTGGATCAATTCGGGTGGTGATCTAATATCGTTCGGGAAGTTCGGTTTTGGCTGATCTCAGATCGGCGGATAGTGCGGCAGGCAAGCTACCGGCGCGGTTTCGGGTTCGGGGTGTCCGAATCGGGCAGCTGATCACGGTCGGGCGGCGTGAGCAGTGCGGCCAATGGCCATCTGGCGATCGACTGATGCGGGTTGTCGACCGGAATCACCTCGGTCACCTCCCGAAGCAATCGCTGCGGGACCTCACCGCCGACGTGCTCGAGGGTGGGCACGATAACCGCCTCGGCACCGGACCGGCGCACAGTGTCGATCAGCCGGGAAATCGGGTCGTCAGCGGTGCCGGTCAAAGCAACCGTCTTGCACAGCGTGTAGCCGGTCCGGCTCGCGACCGATCGAATTCCGGTCTCATGCCATGGCTGGTGTTCGCCGGAGATGTCGCGCCGCAGATATCCGACAGCTCGCGGAGTGCTCATGACGCAGCGGCCCCGATCGGCACGTCGAGCGCCGCTGATCCGCGCTGGATAGCGGCGTAGCGGTGACCGTTGGCGGTGAGAACCCACCCGCGCGGTGTCTGCCACACCAGGCCACGGCGGCTCAGTGTCAGCAAAGCGATACGGCAGCGGACCGTGGAGAAACCGATGGAACGGGCGATGGTGGTGACAGTGAGTACGCCGCCCGGTTGTAAGGCGGCGAGTATTCGAGCCTCGGTACAAGTCATGGTCACCTCGATGGGGTGCGATGTTGGATCGCGCCCCAGCCAAGGATGAAGGGCACCCGGCCGGGGCACTGACTTGATCGTCGGCGCGTAGGAGAGGGACAACTGGCAACGGTGTTGTCAATTCACGGCCCTGCGGGTGGGCGAGGCCCGGGTATCCTGCCGGACATGACCTCGACTTCATCGGCCATCGGCGCAAACCGTGCTCTGTGGGACGAGTGGGCGGCTATTCACGCAGAGGGCAGCTGGTACGACCTCGATGCGGTCCGCCGGGGCGCCGATAAGCTCCGGGACTATGAGGTCGACGAGATAGGCGACGTCAGCGGCATGTCGATGCTGCACTTGCAATGCCAGATCGGCACCGACTCGATCGCGTGGGCACGTCGCGGGGCGACGGTCACCGGGGTGGATTTCTCGCCGGTCGCCGTGGAGAAGGCCACGTCTCTGGCTTCGGATATCGGCGTGGAGGCGAGCTTCGTCTGCTCCGATGTCATGGAGCTCGATAAAACCCTCGAAGGCGAGTTCGACATCGTCTACGCCTCACGTGGAATTCTCGGGTGGATCCCGGATTTCGCGGAGTGGTCACGGATCGTTGCGCACTTCCTGAAACCCGGCGGATTCCTCTACCTCACCGATATTCACCCCGTCGCCAAGGTCCTGGACGACGCGAGTAATGAGGTACGAATCGCACGCCCCTATTGGCCACGACCGGAGCCGATCCGTTACGACGTGCGCGGCACGTACGCCGACCCATCGGCGAAGGTCGAATCCTCGAGTAAGTACCTCTGGACGCATAGCACCGGCGAAGTGATCACCTCGGTAGCACAGGCCGGAATGTGTGTCGAGTTCTTCCACGAGTTCCCGTGGCTCGACCGGCCCTGGCCATGCTTGAGCCAGGAAACCGACCGCACATTCACCCTTCCGGATGGGGTTGAACTTCCGATGTTCTTCTCGCTGAAAGCGCGCAAGCTCTCGTCATAGCAGCCCCATTCCGCGAGCGATCTGGCGGAGGTCACCGCTGAAGGTCCGCTTGCGGTCCAGCAGATCGGCAACCTGCTGACGTCCGAGCTGGTCAGCCATGACAATGTGCGGCGTCGTGCGCCAAGCAACGGTCAGCGCCGCGAGTGCATCGTCGAGGTCTCCCGCCATTGTGTGCGCGCGTGCACGGTGCAGGTGGAAGTAGCAGGCCCGGTTGACGCTGCCCAGTTCTTTCCCGTTCAACCCGGCGCAGGCATCGAGCGCCTGGTTCGGCTTGCCCAGATCAACGAATATGCCCGCGCGCTGTACGGCAATATTGGCCGGCCCGAAGATCAGGAAGTGCCGGTCTGCATCGGTGAACGCGAGCTGGTTGGCCGCATCGAGCAAAGCCATCGCCTCGGACTGCGCCCCAGCGCGTGCCGCCGCCTGAGCCCCATACAGTCGCAGCACCCCGAGAACATGCTGAGCATCTACGGTCGGCGGCTGCTGTGCCAGGATATCGGCGCTATCGACAGCGAGTGATGCGGCATCGTCCGGTCGCCCACCGATCATCAGTTCATTGCAGAGCGTCGCCGTGACGGCGGCGACCAGCACCTTGTCGTCTGCATTCTGTGCCGCCGCTGCCGCGCGGTCCAGTGCCAACCTCGCGTGCACATGATCGCCACGGTGCCGCAACTCGAGCGAACCGAGGCGGTACAGGTTGGCCAGCACCGTGTAGGCGGATGCCCGTAACCTCGCGGTCGTGCTCGTTTCCGCCAGTTCGACGGCATGACTGATCAGCTGTGGCAGTCTTTCCGCGGCTGATAGATATCGCGTGCTCGACCGGTTGTACGTGCGCCGCAAGGCAGTAGCCGCGCGCACCAAATCGGCATGCGACACGGAGGTCTCGGAGGTAACACCGGTCAACATAGACGCAGGGCGGTCCAGCATCCGGGCAAGGTCGCTCACCGGGCGCTGCTGTGCAACAGGCCTGTCTTCACTCTCGCCCCTCAGCTGCGATTCCGAAACACCGAACACCGCGGCGAGCTCCCGAATCGTGGACACCGAATCGATGGCGATGACGCCGCGCTCGACCTTCGTCACCCAAGACGACGAACGGTGCAATCGCAGCGCGAGCCCTTCCTGGGTCCACCCCCGGGCCCGACGAAGTACCTTGACTCGCCGACCCAACCCCGAATCTGCCACCGCGCCACCCCGATTAGACGATGCTCGACAACACAGATCCTCTCACAGCGGCTCCGCGCACTCACTCAAACGACGCGTTCCGAATACCGGCCGCACCATTCCACCTGGCGCCGTCGCCGAAAGTCGGGTTACATAGTGGCAGGGAGAATCAGCGGCCAGGTAGAGGATTGCCGTGTTCATATCACCCTTCTCCCGACCAGCTCGTAGTTTCGAACAGCTCAGCAGCCATGAGATCCAGCCGACGGGCGACAGCTATGTCCGTTGAACCGGGCTCGTCGCAGCTCCCGCGCTGGGCGTCTACCAAAGAGGCCGCAGCTCACAACCGTGTACATCCGGAAGTGCTTCGCCGCTGGAATCGGCAGCGCGACAAACATTCCTGGTTACCACGACCCATAAGGATCGGAAAGGACCTTCGTTGGGATCTGAACGCACTCGATGCCGCGATGGAGGCACAGCAGGACCGGTGACATCGATTGCGGGGAACCTCCAGTGAAGCGCGGCAGACCGCCCCGGCCGATCGGCGTTCCGGGCAAACTCATGCTCGTCGAGCTTGCTCCCGGACACTGGAGTGCGCGGCTTCTTGTTCGCGATGCGTCCGGACGACGCCGGGATATCAAACGGGTCTCACCGGTGAAACTGGATGCGCTTGGGCGCAAGATTCCGGACCGCACAGGCCAGCGAGCGACCGACGCGGTCCTCGCCGCCGCGATGACCATCAGCGTGGACCTCGGCGGGGAACTGTCGAATTCGGCGACCGTCGCCCAACTGTGGAAGCACTACCGGGCACACCTCCTCGAGCAGGACCGCGCCGCCAGCACTCTGGACCGCTACGATGCCGCAGCGACCGAGTTCAACACTGCCTTTGGGGAGCGTCGCCTCCTCGAGGTGACCACGTCCTCGATCGAGGCTTATCTGACGTTGGTCGGGCGGGCCAAGGGGCCATCGACCATGCGAACCGCTCGCACTGTGCTCTCCGGCATGTTCCGCTACGCCGTCCGCCAAGCTGCCCTCACCGTCAACCCGGTGCGCGAATCGAAGATGGCCCAGAATGTCGAAGCTAAGGGCCGTACGGGCGGAGCGCGAGAGATCACGGTGGACGAGCTTCGGTTCATCCTCACCGCCGTGCGCACCTCACAGCAGCCGTGCCCCCGGCTGTTGTCACGTGCCGAGAGGTCCCGCGCGACACCGGTGAAGTCGTACACCCCGCCCACCGTCGCCGACTACTGCGACTCCGCCGACCTGGCCGACCTGATCACCCTGTTCGCAGGCACAGGTCTGCGGCGGAGCCAGATCCTGGGCCTGCTGTGGTCCGACATCGACCTCACGGCCCGTACCCTGCGTTGCACCGGCAAGGTTGTGCGAGTCAAAGGCAAAGGCCTCGTTCGCGACACCAAGGACGAGGACCCGAAGAACCGCGCCGGTGTGATCGCGCTACCCGACTTCGCTGTAGAGATGCTGACCCGGCGCAGGAAGGCCCTCGCGGCTCGCAAGCTCGCATCCCCAGCCGACCCGAACACCCCGATCCTCGATCTGGTGTTCCCGTCGGCGGTGTGGACTCTGCGCGACCCACAGAACGTTGGCCACGAATGGCAGCGGGTGCGGACCGCCCTGGGCCTAGCCGATGACATCACCGCCCATAGCTTCCGGCACGCAGTAGCGACGATCCTCGACGACGCCGGCCTATCGGCACGTATCACCGCCGATGTCCTCGGTCATGCCGATCCAGCCATGACCCAACGCCACTACATGGCCCGCGGACGGACCCACCACGCCGCTGCGGCAGCCCTCGATCAGGCGGTGGCCAGCGCGTCACGTGCGGCGAATTAGCTGGGAGTTAGTTGGAAGAAACGAGAGAAGGGGTGCCGCGGATTCTTCCGCGGCACCCCTTCTGACCTTGCAAAACTGTGGAGCTAAGGGGAATCGAACCCCTGACCTTCTCGATGCGAACGAGACGCGCTACCAACTGCGCTATAGCCCCGTGCGGTTCTGGCGGGAACCGCGCTGTGACACTGTAGCAGGAGGCGGGCGCCGATTCCGAATCGGGCCCGCCACCTGCGGTTATTCTCCGGCGGCGCGGCGCATGTCGCCGCCGGCGGCGCGGTTGCGGACGGCGCGGGCGGCGGTGGCGTCGAAGGCTTCGAGGTGTTCGAAGGCCGGGTCTTCGTCGTCGGGTTCGAGGAGTTCGGAGCGGCGGCGCAGGGCGCGGGCGGTGTCGCGGTCCATGCCGCGGCGGGCGGGGCGGGCGGCCTGCTCAGGGCGTTCGGCTTCGGGGCGCTGGGTGCGCGCGAGCCGGGCGCTGCGGCGGCGGCGGATCTCTTCTTCCATCCTGACCTGCTTGCGCAGGTAGGCCAGGTAGGTGACGAGGACGGCCGCGGACAGGCCGCAACCCCACCAGAAGACGGGTGCGATCGCGACCGCGAGCGCACCGCACAGCAGGGCGGTGAGGACCAGACCGAGCACGGCGCGCTGACGGAAGGTGTAGCGGGCGGCGCGGGCGATGGCGTCGGCTTCCGGGTCGAAGCCGCCGCGGCCGCGCCGGGTGGGGATGAAGTCGGTTTCTTCGGTGTCGTGTGCGTCGGCGACGGCGGGCAGGGCCGGGCGGGCCGGCGGGATCCGGGCGGAGACCGCGTCGCGCGAGGAGTCCTCGGGGTCGTAGGGGTCGCCGGCGTCATGATCGGCACGATCGTCGTGGTCGGCCCGGTCCTCGTAGTCGTCGGCCTCCGCTTCGGCGTCGAGCGGCTCGGCCGGTTCCGTGTCGTCGTCGACGTCCGCGGCCTCGGCCGCCGTCATCTCATCGAGTTCCGTCTCAGCCACCGCCCGGGGGGTCGCCTCGGCGGTGGTGGCACGGGCCACGCCGGCATCGGTGACGTCTCCCGGCGTGTTGTGTTCGTCGTCAGCCTCGGTGACGGGCTCGTCGGCCGAAGTCGTCATCCGATCCTCCGCATCATCGCTGTGGGGACGCTTTCTCTGCACTCGTCTCGGCCGCCAATCGGGGTCGCTGTCGTGCCCGGCGGCGGGTCCGGACCTGGTGCGCCGCTTCGAACCTCCGCGATGCAGCACCCGGGTGGCGAGCGCCGTGTCGGTGGTCTGCCGGATCCGGGGATGCCGGTCGGCCAGTATCGGAAACAGGACGAAGACCCACAGTACGACCAGGCCGATCCACAAGATCGAATTCGGCATCGCCGTCAGCACCTCCGTCCCCGCCTGATCCAGTTCCGACCCACGCCCCGCGGCCCCGTCGCGGTGACTGTTCCGGCTGCCGCACAGGCGCTGCGGCATGGTCGCCGGGCGGGTCGCAGGCTCCCTGCCGATGGCGCAGGGCGCACCACCGACGTCCGTAGGTTAATTCCGGGTAGGAGCATGGTCCGGCAGGCGCGCCGTGCACATCCGCCACACCCGTCACATTTCCACCATGGTGGCCCGTCGTCGGGCCCGCGTTCAGAGCAGCGTCAACCGGCCTTCCCGAGCCAGCCGGTCCACCACTGTCCCGGCCACCTCTTCGACGGTCAGGCCGACGAGCAGATGATCGCGCCACGCCCCATCGACATCCAGGTAGCGGCGTAGCAGACCTTCCTCACGAAATCCGACGTTGCGCAGCACCGCCTGGCTGGCCAGGTTCTCCGGCCGCACGGTCGCCTCGACCCGGTGCAGTCCGACCGGCCCGAAACAGTGGTCGAGCCCGAGCGCGAGCGCCGCGGTCGCCACACCTTGACCGCCGAGGTCCTTGGCCACCCAATAGCCGATCCACGCCGAGCGCAAGGCCCCGCGCACGATATTGCCGACGGTCAATTGGCCGCTGAAGGCGCCGTCGACCTCGATGACGAGCGGGATCATCGCCCCGCGTCGAGCCTCGGCTTTCAGGCTCGACCACAGCGACGGCCAGTTCGAGGCGTGATTGCGCGCTTCCCAGGCGCCTCGCCCGGTGGGCTCCCACGGTTCCAGATGCTGCTGATCGCGCAACCGGATGCGGCTCCAGGCGGCGGCATCGCGCAGCCGCACCGGCCGCAGGGCCACCTGCCCGGCCGCGACCCGCACCGGGCCGAGATGCGCGGGCCACCCAGGGTGCTGGGTGGCCCGGAAAACGTTCATGGTCTCCACGTTTCAGCCACGCTGCGAGAGAAATGCGACCTGGACCTCGTCGCCGGTCCGGATCTCGGTGTCGTCGGGATCGACGACGATGAGGCTGTTGGCCTCGGCCAGCGTCGCCAGCAGATGCGAGGACGCTCCCGCCCCCGAACCCAATGGTTGCACCAGGTACTCGCCGGTGGCTTCATCGCGCATCAGCTGAGCGCGCAGATAGCCCTTGCGGCCCGCCATCGATTGGATCGGAGTGATCGTGCGGGCGTGCACGATTCGCCGCATCGGCTGCCGTCGCCCGAGCGCGATCCGGATGAGCGGACGCACCATCACCTCGAACACCACCAGGGCGCCGACCGGATTGGACGGCAGCAGAAACGTCGGAACCTCGTCCCGGCCGAGCCGCCCGAAGCCCTGAACGGATCCGGGATGCATGGCGACCCTGGCGATCTCGAGTTCGCCGAGTCCCTCCAACGCCTCGCGCACCTGCTCCGAGGCCCAGCCGCCGACCGCACCGGCGATCACCACGACCTCCGAACGCACCAGCTGACCCTCGACCACATCGCGCAATCGGCGCGGGTCGGCGTCGACGATGCCGACCCGGTTGACGTCGGCGCCGGCATCGCGCGCCGCCGCGGCCAGCGCATAGGAATTCACGTCGTACACCTGGCCGGGGCCGGGCGTGCGGTCGATGTCGATGAGTTCGGCGCCCACCGAGATGACCGACAGCCGGGGCCGCGGATGCACCAGCACCTTGTCCTGACCTACCGCGGCCAGCAGGCCGACCTGCGCGGCACCGATGATGGTGCCCGCCCGCACGGCGACATCGCCTGGTTGCACGTCGTCGCCGATGCGGCGCACGTAATCGCCGGAGCGCACCGGCTCGTAGACCTTGATCCGGGCGCGGCCGCCGTCGGTGAAGTCGATCGGCAGCACCGCGTCGGCCAGCGTCGGCAGTGGGGCGCCGGTGTCGACGCGCACGGTCTGGCGCGGCTGCAACCGAATCGGCTGCCGCGAGCCCGCGACCACCTCACCGACCACCGGCAGCGTCAGATCGACGAGTTCGCCTTCCTCGTCACGGATTTCGGCTCCCGCCGAGGCGACGTCGACGCTGCGCACCGCATAACCGTCGATGGCGGCCTGGTCGAAACCGGGCAGCGGCCGTTCGGTGACGACGTCCTCGGCGCACAGCAGGCCCTGGGCCTCGGATATCGCGACCCGGACCGGCCGGGGCGCGACCGCCGCCGCGGTCACCTTGATCTGCTGATCCTCAACCGAGCGCATCCAGCCCTTCCCGATCTCCCTCGCCCCTCGGGCGATCCGTTCCTACGCCGTCACCTGCGGATCCCAGTCGGGGCCCAGCCGATGCTGCAGCCATTCCCGCAGGGCGGGACCGTATTCCTCCCGCTCCAGCGCGAAATCCACTGCAGCACGAAGATAGCCGCCCGGGTTGCCCAGATCGTGGCGCGACCCACGGTGAACCACGGCATGCACCGGATGCCCCTCGGCGATCAGCAGCGCGATCGCATCGGTCACCTGCAATTCGCCGCCGGTGCCCGGCTCGATCCGGCGCAGCGCGTCGAAGATCTGCCGGTCCAGCAGGTATCGTCCGGCGGCGGCGAAGGTGGACGGCGCGTCGGCGAGATCGGGCTTTTCCACCATGCCTTTGATCCGCAGCACATCCGGCTCCTCGGCACCGCCCGCCGCCACCTCGACATCGAGGATGCCGTAGGCGCTGACCTGATCCTTGGGCACATCGAACGCGCACAGCACCGTACCGCCGAACTCGCGCCGCACCCGGCTCATCACCTCGAGCACACCGCACGGCAGCACCAGATCGTCGGGCAGCAGCACCGCGATCGAATCCTCGTCGGCGTCGAGGACGCTCTCGGCCTGGGCGATCGCGTGCCCGAGACCGAGCGGCTCCTCCTGCACGACCGAGGTGACGTCGATCAGGCCCGGCGCCTTGCGTACTTTCTCCAGCAGCTGGAACTTGCCGCGTTCGGCGAGAGTGCTCTCCAGCATCAGGTCCTCGACGAAATGCGCGACCACACCGTCCTTACCGGGTGAGGTGACGATGACCAGCCGGTCGGCGCCGGATTCGGCGGCCTCGGCGGCCACCAATTCGATACCGGGGGTATCGACGACCGGCAGCAACTCCTTGGGCACCGTCTTGGTCGCGGGCAGGAATCGGGTCCCGAGCCCCGCCGCGGGCACGACCGCAGTACGGAAGCACGACTCCACCGCCGCGCCCGCCGTCGTGCCGAGCTCGCCTGCCTTCGCTGTCATATGCACACCTTATCCGTGTAATACGTCGTCCAAGCCTGCTTCGCGGCGGCCTGGCGCCCGCATGAGCCTATGGTGATCACCGTGAAGATGCCCGGTGAGCGCGATAAACATGCCTGGCGGTTGGAGATTCTCGCGCAGCGGGCCGCGGTGTCCGACGCCGACCGGGCGCACGAGGCGGCAGCGCTGGCAGCGACGGCCGGGCAAATCGAGGTCGGCGACTGGGTGTGCGCGTATGTCCCGGTGCGGGGCGAGCCTGGCTCGCAGACGATGCTGGAGGCGCTGCGGGCGGCCGGCGCACGGGTGTTGCTGCCGGTGACAGGGCCGCCGGGGCCGCTGGACTGGGCCGAGTACACCGGTGCGGCGAGTTTGCGCGCCGCCCGCTTCGGGTTGCTCGAGCCGAGCGGACCGGCGTTGGGCACTGCGGCGGTGGCCCGCGCGAGTGTGATTCTCGTCCCTGCGCTGGCGGTGGATAAGCGTGGTGTGCGGCTCGGGCGAGGCGCCGGCTACTACGACCGGACGCTGCCGGCCGCCGATCCGGCCGCTCGTCTCGTTGCCGTGGTTCGTGACGCTGAGCTGGTCGAACGACTTCCCGAGGAACCACACGACCTGCGCATGGGCTGGGCGTTGACGCCGCGCGGCGGGCTACGCAGGCTGTCCGCCGAATGATCACCGGCCCGCCCGGGAATGAAATCCCGGGTGGCAATGTTGGCACTGTCGGCTGTAGAGTGCTAGATCGACGAACCCTGCGGAGGATCCTGTGCCAACTTATTCGTACGCGTGCACCCAGTGTGATAACCGCTTCGACATCGTTCAGTCCTTCACCGATGAGGCGCTGAGCGTCTGCTCGGAGTGCTCGGGCAAGCTGCGCAAGCTGTTCAACTCCGTCGGCATCGTATTCAAGGGCAGCGGCTTCTACCGCACCGACAGCCGCGGTGGCGCGTCCACCGCCAGCGAGCCGGCCAAGTCCGACAGCGGCTCCTCCTCCGGCTCCGACTCGAGCTCGTCGGCCGCCCCCGCGGCCGCAGCGAGCACCGCAGCCGCAAGCTGACCCGTCTCGCGGGTTGTGCACAGCCCGCGAGTTGTCCACAACCCGTCGTTCACCGGCCCCGGGCCGCTGATCCGCGCCATACGCTCGGCGCATGATCCGAATGTTCACCGGCCCTCGCCGACTCGTTCCCCCACGTTTCGGCGACGGGCCGCTCGGCCGCGGCGAGACACTGCGGGAAGCATTCTGGAATCGGCCGCCATGGGCCGACGGGCTGCTCGCCAGGCGGATACTCGCCGGCGTTCTCGCCGTCGCGGCGGTCGTACTGTTGCTGCGCGGTGATCCCGATACCGACCGCGCACGCGTCGTCGTCGCGGCCCGCGATCTGGCACCGGGCCATCTGCTCACCTCATCGGACCTGCGAGTCGCCGACCGGGAAGCCGGGACATTACCCGCCGGCGCCGCCCGCGATCCGGGCGCACTGGTCGGCGCCACCTTGACCGGCGCCATGCGCACCGGGGAGATCCTGACCGATCTGCGTGTCATCGGCCCGCGGCTGGCCGCCGTCGCCGGTGGTGCACCGGATGCCAGGATCGTTCCGCTGCGGCTGGCCGATACCGCCGTCGCCGACATCCTGCGCGCGGGCGACCGCGTCGACGTCATCGCGGCCGACGAATCCGATCGTGCCGCCCGGCCCGCGCGCACCCTGGCCACCGACGCTGCCGTGGTCCTGATCTCCGGCTCCCCCGGCACCTCATCACCGACGCGATCGGCGGAGCGGGTCGTCCTGGTGGCAATGGGCGCCGAGAACGCGGCCGCCGTAGCGGCAGCGTCGTTGAGTACCGCCCTGACCGTCGTCTTCCATTGACATCGATCACGTCTGGTGGCCGATGCCATCGTTCGCCGAGCGTTAGCCAGCGAGGTCCATTAGCATCCGGGAAGACCGGCACCCGGCCGCGGGCAGTCGGGTCCGCACACCGAAGGAGATGGGGCATTGCTCAAGGGGTTCAAGGATTTCGTGCTTCGCGGAAACGTCGTCGACCTGGCCGTCGCGGTCGTCATGGGTACGGCGTTCGTCGCGATCGTCACCGCGTTCACCAACGGGATCATCAATCCGCTGCTCGCGGTTTTCGGCAGCCCGAATGAGCTGGGGCTCGGTTTCCGGTTGGTTGCCGACAATCCCTCGACCTTTATCGAGGTCGGCCCGATCATCACCGCGTGCATCAACTTCCTGATGATCGCGGCGGTGCTGTACTTCGTGTTGGTGATGCCCTCGACGCATGTGAAGAAGCGCTTCGCCAAGGAGGAGAAAGAGGAAGTGCTCAGCGACAACGACCTGCTGATCCAGATTCGCGATCTGCTGGCCGAGGGACAGAAGACCGGCGGCGGGCGTCACGAGTACTGATCCCGATGCATCACGACGAAAGGGCCTGTCGCCGAGTGCGACAGGCCCTTTCGTTCGTGCGGGCAGAGATCAGCCGATGCTGAACGGCTGTCCCCACAGGGTCACGACCGACATCACGTTCTCGGTCTCGACCTTGACCTTCACGAACGCCCGCGCCTGCGCGTAGCCGGCGCAACCGCTCAGGCCGATGGTCTCGTCGGCCCAGGTGACGCTGCCGCTCTTGCCCTTGAACTTGTTGCGCTTCTCGTGCGACTCGTTGCCGAAGTCGTCGGCCTCTTCGAGGTCGAGCACGTAGAAGGACTTGGCCTGGCCGGGGCCCAGCGACAGCTCGCCGCCGCTCTCGGCGCCGACACCGAAGGACTCGCCGTCCCAGGTGCCCTCACCGGAGACGCCGCCCTCGACGCCGCCGCCACCGATGTTGACCTGGCAGCCCACGACATAACCGGGGTAGATCTTGCCGCCCTTGGCGCCCGAGCCACCGGACAGTTCGACCTGCGCGCTGGCCGAGACCCACGCGTTGCGGTGCACCGGGGTGGAGCCCATGGACGGGTTGATGTTGGCCGACTCACCGACCAGGCGGACCGTGACCACGGTGCCGTCGGACAGGGTGCGGACGATTTCGCCGCCGGGCAGCGGCACGAAGGTGTCGGCATTGGCCGCACCGGTGGAGAACAGGCCCATCGCGACGGCCGCGGCGGCA
Organism: Nocardia cyriacigeorgica NBRC 100375; assembly: GCF_000308555.1. Classification (GTDB taxonomy): domain Bacteria; phylum Actinomycetota; class Actinomycetes; order Mycobacteriales; family Mycobacteriaceae; genus Nocardia; species Nocardia cyriacigeorgica. Next base: position 24,936 of record NZ_BAFY01000210.1, read on the forward strand.
CCCGCACCGGCCGCACGCACGATGCTCTTACGGTTGATCATTGTGTAATGCCCCTCTGGGGTTGATTCGCTTCAGCGAGAGATTGATTGGCGGATTCGAGACACATCGGTCCATTCCGGCCGAGGCGGCCGGGCAGACCCGGAATCAGCCGATGCTGAACGGCTGGCCGTAGAGGGTGGTCTTCGAGTAGTGGTCGCCGATGATCTCGACCACGGTGTAGGCGCGGGCCTGCGCGTAGCCGGCGCAGCCCTGGATCTCCATCTCGACGTCCTGGTACTCGACGGAGTAGACACCCGGCTTGGTGATGTCCTTGTACTCGATCTGGACGAACTTGACCTCGCCCGGACCGAGCTCGAGGCCCACCGAGCCACCGACGGAGGCGCCGTCGAGGTCGACGCTGCCGGAGACGCCGGCCGAGATGGCCTCGTCGCCGATGCTGACCTGGCAGCCCACGATGTAGCCGGTGTTCAGCTGCGAGGTGCCGTGGGTGGAGGAGTTGTTGGTGCCGGGAGCACCGGTCGGACCGTTGTTCGGGCCCACTTCACCCTCGGGGGTGGCGGTGACGTCGGCGCTCGCGATACCGGAGACCCAGACGGTGCGACCGGCACCGTTGGCCGCCAGCGACGGCGAGACCAGCGCGCTCTCGTGGGTGCGCTTGATGGTGACGCCGGGGCCGATCTTCTCACCGTCCGGCAGCGGCACGAAGGCGTCCGCGTTGGCGGCGCCGGCCGAGAACAGTCCCATGGCCACGGCGGCGACGGCGCCGACGCCCATCGCGCGCGTGACGTTGGTGCGGTTCTTGCTCATACTTCCCCTCATCAGGTTTTCAGCGACAACCCCGTTCGCACGGGGATGGCCTACAGCAGGCTCAGATGAGCGTGCTCGAAAGCGCTGACTGCCAGATGAACCCGAATCGGCACAGTGCGTGAACAGTCGGGGACGGCATTTCGTCCGCGGCATGGCAGCAAGATGAGGTGAAGGTAGCCGAGAGGTTACGCAGATCGGCCGAATCCACCGCGACAGCGACGAATTCGCCGGTCGCGGGCCGAAAACAGCAGAACGCGGGCCTGTCACGATTGTGACAGACCCGCGTTCATTTCACTGGTTGCGTTTGCTCAGGCCATGTGCGGGCCCGAACGGGAGCCGATCAGCCCAGGCTGAACGGCTGACCCCACAGGGTCACCACCGACATGACGTTGTCGGTCTCGACCTTGACCTTCACGAACGCCCGCGCCTGCGCGTAGCCGGCGCAACCGCTCAGGCCGATGGTCTCATCGGCCCAGGTCACCGAGCCGCTGGTGCCCTTGAAGGCGTTGCGCACTTCATGCGACTCGTTGCCGAAGTCGTCGGTCTCTTCGAGGTCGAGGACGTAGAAGGACGCCGCCTGGCCGGGGCCGAGCGACAGCTCGCCGCCGCTCTCGACACCGACGTTGCCGGACTCGCCGTCCCAGGTGCCCTCAGCGGAAGCGCCACCCTCGACGCCGCCACCACCGATGTTCACCTGGCAGCCCACCACGTAACCGGGGTAGATCTTGCCGCCGACGGCGCCCGAGCCGGACAGCTCGACCTGCGCGCTGGCCGACACCCAGGCATTGCGGTGCACGGGGGTGGAGCCGAGAGAGGGGTTGATGTTGGCCGATTCGCCGACCAGGCGGACCGTCACGACGGTGCCGTCGGACAGCGTCTTGACGATTTCGCCGCCGGGCAGCGGCACGAAGGTGTCGGCGTTGGCCGCACCGGTGGAGAACAGGCCCATGGCAACGGTGGCGGCAGCGCCGAGTCCGGCCGCCCGCGCCACGATCTTACGGTTGATCATGTTTGTACCCTTCGAGGGTCGAATTCGCTCGAGGCGAGAGGTTTGTACGGTCGAATTCGACGACTCAGCCGATGCTGAACGGCTGCCCGTAAAGGGTGGTCTTCGAGTAGTGGTCACCGATGATCTCGACGACCGTGTACGCCCGCGCCTGCGCGTAACCCGCGCAGCCCTGGATCTCCATCTCGACGTCCTGATACTCGACCGAGTAGTGACCCGGCTTCAGAATGTCCTTGTACTCGATCTGGACGAACTTCACCTCGCCCGGACCCAACTCCAGGCCGACCGAACCGCCGACCGAGGCACCCTCGAGATCGACGCTGCCGGACACGCCGGCAGAGATGGCCTCGTCACCGATGCTCACCTGGCAGCCCACGATGTAGCCCGTGTTCAGCTGGGAGGCACCGTGGGTGGAGGAGTTGTTGGTACCCGGTGCGCCGGCGGGGCCGTTGTTCGGGCCCACCTCGCCTTCGGGGGTGACAGTGACGTCCGCGCTCGCGTTGCCCGAAACCCAGACGACGCGACCTGCGCCGTTGGCCGCCATGGACGGCGAAATCAACGCATGCTCATGGGTGCGCTTGATGGTCACACCCGGACCAACCTTCTCGCCGTCCGGCAACGGCACGAAGGTATCCGCGTTCGCGGCCCCGGTCGAAAGCAGACCCAGGGCCACGGCGGCTGCGGCGCCGACGCCCGCGGCACGGGCTCCGCGGCGCAAACCGTTGGTGCGGTTCTCGCTCATACTTCCCCTCATCAATTTTTCTCGAACAGACCAGCCTCGACCGTCGAGGCTGGACATCGGTCCTCACAGGCCCAGCTCAGTGTGTCGCCTATTTGTTGCCGTTGTGTAACTCGCCGTTATTTCAACGCAAAGCTCGACCAGCGCCGGGCCGCACCGTACTCCGCGCGGTCTGCACATTCGTGCAGGCCACTGGACTGCGAAGACGGTTGCGATGGCCCGAGGCGAGATTAACCGGCGGTAACGGAACGGACAACGAAAGTATTCGTCAAGGCGCTAGTGATCTGTATCACATAGACAAAATGCTTATATCGCTTGACGTGCATAAATGCAGGACTCGAGTTCCGGTGAAGTAGCCGAATTGACCCGGGCAGGGTGGCGGCGCCATCGGCGAATACGGGACGAGAACGTATTCCGGAGGCCACCGGAACACCAAAGAGCTTGAACCTTGAATGGTCGAGAAAGCTACGCGTCAGTAAATACGTAGCAGGGCAGTAGATAGCGGCGGGGCATCGTCGCCGCGGGAGATAGCTGGAACGCGCGCGAGCACTCAGCCGTGATGTGGCGGTACCTGCGACCGCAACCAGTCGTCGGTGTTCGACGGCGTGTCGCGATCGTCGCCGCGTTCGTCGCCGGTGGTCTCCGGGAGCACCTCACCGAAGATGCGCGCCAGACGCGCGGCGTCCCCCGGCCGGCGAACCGGACGGGGGACGTCGCTGCGATCGTCGGCAGAACTCATTCGTCCAATCCGGACAGTTCACCGATCACGCGGCTGGCGAGCGGACCGAGGGTCGCCATGCCGTCGCGAATGGCCGAACGGGTGCCGGGCAGGTTCACCACGAGGGTGCTGCCGGAGATGCCGGCCAGACCACGCGAGAGACCCGCATCGAGCGAACCGGCGACGCGGCCCGAGGACCGCAGGGCCTCACTGATACCCGGCAGCTCACGGTCGAGCACCTGCGAGGTGGCCTCCGGGGTGACATCACGCGGCGACATACCCGTGCCGCCGACCGAGATGACCAGGTCGACACCGCCGATCACCGCGGTGTTGAGCGCGTTGCGGATCTCCACCTCGTCGGCCTGCACCGTCACCGACGCGTCGACGAGAAAGCCCGCTTCGGTGAGCAATTCGGTGACCAGCGGGCCGAGCGAATCCTCACCACCGTGCGCGGTGCGGTCGTCGACGACCACGACCAGTGCGCGTCCTGCCACGGAACCATCGATGTCCATGGTGCTCACCGTAGCGTCACCGCCGAGCATCGGCTCCCATCCCCCGTGCACTACCTGCATCACCGCACTCCCCCCGTCGACACCGCGTCGAGGGTCACCTCGACCGTCTTGGCGTTTCCGCCCTGTTCATCGGTATATGTCACGCTCACCTTGTCTCCTGGTCGGCTGGAACGGACGGCGGCGACCAAGGCGTCGCCGGAGTCGATGGTGCGGTCGTTCATGCGGGTGACCACCGCTCCGGCCGGGATCCCGGCCTTGGCGGCGGGCCCGTCGGGGGTCACCTCGAGCACCCGTGCACCGCGCACGCTGTCGTTACGCGGCACGGTGATGCCGATCTGGGCATAGGTGGCGCGGCCGGTCTCGATCAGCTCTTCGGCGACGCGGCGGGCCTGATCGACCGGGATGGCGAAGCCGAGCCCGATCGAGCCGCTCTGCTGGCCGCCGAGATCGGAGCCGCCGAGCGTGGCGATCGCGGTGTTGATGCCGATCAGTTTGCCGGTGGCGTCGACCAGCGCACCGCCGGAATTGCCCGGGTTGATCGCGGCGTCGGTCTGGATGGCGTCGATGACGGGGTTGGGCGTCGAAGGGTCGGCACTCGGCTGACCGGAGGTGGACACCGGCCGGTTCAGCGCCGAGACGATGCCGGTGGTGACCGTGCCGGCAAGGCCGAGCGGTGAGCCGACCGCGATGACGGGCTGGCCGACCTGCAGACCGGCCGAGCTGCCGAGTTCGATCGGGGTCAGGCCGGTCTTGCCCTCGACCTTGATCACGGCGAGATCGGACACCGGATCGGCGCCGACCATGGTCGCGGACGCGGTGCTGCCGTCAGCGAAGGAGACCTCCATCTTCGCGCCGGGGCCGCCGCCCGCGGCGACGTGATTGTTGGTCAGGATCAGACCGTCCGAGGACAGGACGACCCCCGAGCCCTCCCCCTGCGCGCGGTTGCTCGCGACCTTGATCATCACCACGCTCGGCAGCACGCGCTGGGCCACCGCCTGGGTGGAGCCGGCCGGCGCGGTGGAGGCGTTGTCGATCTTGGGTTTCGGTGCGTCCAGGGCGTTGGTGACGGTGGTGCCGCCGCCGTCGTTGCCCGCGACCAGCGCCCCGACCGCGCCGCCGACACCACCGCTGACCAGCGCCAGCGCCACCGCGCCCGCGACAAGGCCGGTGCGGACCGGACGTTTGGGGGCGGGCTGCGGCTCGGGAACCGGGGCCTGGCCGTACGGATGGCCCTGCGGACCGGGCGCCGAGTGGTAACCCGGCGGCGGCACGGCACCGGGTTGCGGGCCATACGGTCGATCGGTGAAATCCTCGGTCATGGTTACTCGTTTCTTTCTCACGTCGTGCCATCCAGCGTGACGCCGACTGCTGAGAGCGGACTGAGACCGTGCTTGAAGTTCGCTGCGGATCGAACGGCTCGCCTCGTTCGGCCTACCGATCCGCCTCGTCCTCGGCGGCCGCCGCCGGCGCCGCCTCACCGGGCAGCACGATGCGGATCAGCGCGCCGCCACGTTCGGACGTATCGATCGTGATGGTGCCGCCGTGTTTTGTCACGACTTGTTTCACGATCGCGAGCCCGAGGCCCGAGCCCGGCATCGAGCGCGAGGCGGTGGTCCGGTAGAACCGCTCGAACACCAGCTCGCGTTCGGCCGGCGGGATCCCGGGACCCGCGTCGTCGACCGAGAGTTCGAGCAGCCCGCGGCCGACCTCGGCCATCCCGACCCGCACCTGTGCTCCGGCCGGGCTCCACTTCGCGGCATTGTCGAGCACGTTGAGGATCGCTCGCTCCAACCCGGCCTCGTGGCCGTAGACGAACCACGGCCGCAGCGCCGCGACGAACTCGATGGAGCCACGGCGGCGGCGCGCGCGTTCGAGCGCGCGTTCGGCGACCTCGCCGAGATCGACGCGCTCGTAGACGGTTTCCGGCGCGTCTTCCCGTGCCAGGTCGACCAGGTCACCGACGAGGGTGGACAGCTCTTCGATCTGGGCGACCACATCGGCGCGCAACTCGGCCATGTCCTCGTCCGGAATCCGCGGCGCACCCGGCCTGCCCGCGGCGATCAGCAGTTCCATATTGGTGCGCAGCGAGGTCAGCGGGGTGCGCAACTCGTGGCCCGCGTCGGCGACCAGCCTGCGCTGGCGGTCGCGGGATTCGGCCAGGGCGCGCAGCATGGTGTTGAAACTTTCGGTGAGCCGGGCCAGCTCGTCGTCACCGGTGACCGGGATCGGCGTCAGATCATCGGTGCGGGCCACCCGCTCGGTGGCCGCGGTGAGCCGGGCGATGGGCCGCAATCCGGTGCGCCCGACCGCGGTGCCCGCCGCCGCGGCCAGCAGCACACCGCACCCGCCGACCACGAACAGCAGCCAGGCCAGCCGGTCGAGCACCTCACGGGTGGGTTCCAGACGCTGGGAGATCACCAGCGTGACACCCGAATCCATGCGCCTGGCCAGCACCCGCTGGTTGTTGTAGGTGCGCAGCGAGGACGTCTGTTCGCCCTTGGCGACCGCGATCTCCTCGGTGCCGATGGGCGGTTTGGTCGGCTGCGGCGGGATGTAGACCGGGAGGCTGTCGGGTGGACGCTCACCCTCCGGCGCGGTCGGCGAGGACACCGAGAACGGGTAGATCAGGCCGACGCCGATGTTGTTGGAGAACAGCGTCGCCACCCCGAGCGATTGGAAGGCCATGCTGTCGATATCGCCGCTGATCATGGTGGCGGCCCTGGCGCGCAACTGGGCGTCGACGTCGCCGTAGAGGGCGCGCGCCACCATGGCGTAGGCGGCGATGGAGGTGACCGCGACGGCGATGGCCACCACCGAGGCGGCCAGCAGCGTCACCCGCCAGCGCAGCGAGACCGTGCGGGTCAGCGGCGTCGGCGGGCGCATGGGCGCGGGCTCGGCGCCGCGCCGGGGCTGTCCCAGCGGTGCCACGCCCGCGGCGGTGCCGGATTTACCCGGCCGTTTGGAAGCTGAACGTGCCATGTCCTCGCCCGCCTACGGCGGTGTCTCCCGCAGTACGTAGCCGACACCGCGCACGGTGTGGATCAACCGCGGTTCGCCCTCGGCCTCGGTCTTGCGGCGCAGGTAGCCGATGTAGACCTCGAGGGCATTGCCGGAGGTGGGGAAGTCGTAGCCCCACACCTCCTCCAGAATCCGGCCGCGGGTCAGCACCCGGCGCGGATTGGCCATCAACATTTCCAGCAGTGAGAACTCGGTGCGGGTGAGGCTGATCGAACGAGATCCGCGCAGCACTTCCCGCGTGACCGGATCCAGCGACAGATCGGCGAACCGCATTGTTTCCGAGATCTCGCCCGGATCGCTGGTGCGCCGGCGCAGCAGCGCACGCAACCGCGCGAGCAATTCTTCGAGTGCGAATGGTTTCGGCAAATAGTCGTCGGCGCCCGCGTCGAGACCGGCGACTCGTTCGGAAACCGAATCCCGTGCCGTCAAAACCAGAATCGGCAGATCGTCGCCGGTGCTGCGCAAACGGCGGCAGACCTCGAGGCCGTCCAGGCGCGGCATCATCACATCGAGGACGAGCGCGTCCGGTCGCTGCGCGGTGACTTTGTCCAATGCGTCGACACCGTCGACCGCGAGGTCGACGGTGTAGCCGTTGAAGGTCAGCGACCGCCGCAGCGATTCCCGGACGGCGCGATCGTCGTCGACTACCAGAATGCGCATGTCACCAGTTTGACCGCATCGACTGAGAGCGGACTGAGAGGGCCGCTCCGACACGCCGCCACCACGGCGTTCCACGGCAGAAATGTTTGCCCGTCCGCCGACAACTGATCGTGACCTGCGCATTTACCGGATTGCACGGCCGCGGCGCTCGCGCGAGATCATTCGTTCGCGAATCTTGTTCTGCTCGGCCATATTCGAGGTTTAACGTGGGGAACGTCCAGATTGCCGATGCTCCCGCTGCGGGGTATGTTCCCTGCGGTAAAAAGAAGACCTCAGGTTGGTTCTGGCGCGGTTCACATCGAATCCAGAACTCCCCACGCACGGCCGGGGTCACTCGTGATGCGGAGGCGACACAAGCGGATGGAAGCTGCACCGCGACCCTGGCAATTCAGCCTGCCCAACTGGTCGGTTACCCGCAAGGTCGGCATCGTGCTCGTGCTGCCGGTGGTACTGGCCACCGCGTTCGCGGTACTGCGGATCAACAATGAACTCCAGACCATGGACCAGTTGGACGCGGCCACCGAACAGGCCATCATCATCCGGCCGATCGTGAGATTCGGCACCGCCACCGAACATCTCGCGGTAACCGCGACATCGAGCTGGGGCAACCCCGCCGATCCGCGCACCGACGCCGCGCTGACCCGTTTCGATCAGGCCCTGGCGGACATGGAAACCGCCCTCCAGGACACCGGGGTCAGCAGCAAGGTCACCTCCGAGCTGTCCTCGGCGGTGGCCATCGGCACCACCATGCGCAACAGTCTGCGCAGCGGATCACCGGCCATGGTCGGCGATCAGGCCGACGAGATCGGCATGCGCATCGGTAACGCGCTCGCGCTGTCGCCGTCGGTGGAAGACCTCGTCATCCAGCGATACTTTCTCCAGCTGACCACGATTCAGACCGCGCGCCGCGTGCTCACCGAGCAGCGCATGCTGATCAGCTCACCCGATGCCGCCCGCAACCCGAGCATGCGGGCCAGGGTGCTCACCTCCGCGGGCGCCGAGCTGACGATGATCTACCAGTACGGCCAGATTCTGCCGGAGCTGGCGGGCAACATGCGGCCGCTGCTGGACGCTGTCCAGACCCGTCTGGCGACCTTCAGCCAGAACACCGCCGACCCGGCGAGCAATCCGGCGGTGCTCGACTCGTTGCAGGTCAGCGCCGACACCTATGACGCCACCACCGCGCAGCTGACCGACATCATCGACGCCGCGCTGCTCGACCGCACCACCACCGCGCAGAACAGCGCCCTGCGCGAGACCACGATCGTGATGGCGGTGCTGCTGGCGGGCCTGGCGCTGGCGCTGGCCGTCGCCCGGACCCTGGTGGTCCCGGTGCGCAGGCTGCGGCGCGACGCGCTCGAGGTCGCGCACGTCAAGCTGCCCGACGAGCTGTCGGTGGTGCGCGCCGGTGGCACCACCCCCAAGATCACCCCGGTCGCCGTGCACACCACCGACGAGATCGGCCAGCTGGCCCGAGCCGTCGACGAAATGCACGAGCAGGCGCTCAATCTCGCCGCCGAGCAGGCCCGTCTGCGCGTGCAGATCGGCAACATGTTCGAGACCCTGTCGCGGCGCAGCCAGTCGCTGGTGGAACAGCAGCTGGCGCTGATCGAGGATCTCGAACACGACGAGGACAACAGCGAACGGCTGCAGAGCCTGTTCCGCCTCGACCACCTCGCCACCCGCATGCGCCGCAACGGCGACAACCTGCTGGTGCTCGCCGGTACGGCGTTGCGCCGCGGCCAGCTGCAGCCGGTGCCGCTGTCGGACATGCTGTGGAGTGCGGTCTCCCAGGTCGAGGACTATCAGCGGGTCGAGATCGGCACCGTGCCCGACGGAATCGTCGCCGGTGAGCCCGCGGTCGACATCGAGCATCTGCTCGCCGAGCTGATCGACAACGCGCTGCGCTACTCGCCGCCGACCACGCCGGTCGCGGTGACGGTCGCGCGCGCCGTCGACGGCGGCTACCTGATCGAGATCACCGACCGCGGCCTCGGCATGTCGGCCGAGGACCTTCAGGCCACCAACGAGCGCCTCGCCTCCGGTGGTGAGGTCACCGTCGAAACCGCCCGCCGGATGGGTCTGTTCGTGGTGGGCCGGCTGGCCAAGCGGCACAACATCACCGTCAGCCTGCGCCGCACCTCGACGATGGCCCAGCAGCCCGGTATCACCGCGAGCGTGCATCTGCCCGGCGCTCTGGTCGCGCCCGCGATGGACGACACCGACGGCAAGCCGCCGACCGATCCGTTCGCGGCGCTGCCGCCGGGCACGCCGCCGCAGCGCACCCTGGTGTCGGTGCCGAGCCTGCCCGAAGCGCCCTCCCCCGCACCCGAATCCGAGCCGGTGCCGCTGTCGACGTGGGGTACGACGAGTAACGGCCTGCCGCAGCGTCGCCCGTCCATCCGGGTGGCGGAGTCGCCGGAGCAGCCGTCGGTCTCGGTGCCGGCGAGTGCGCGCACCGATTCCGGTGCCGAACGCTCCGATGCCGAGGATCGTTCCGGCAACGCCCCGTTCGGCCCCCCGACGCCCGAGCCGCATCCGGGCGACGCCGAGACCGGCCCGAACCGGATCGTCTCCGTCGAACCGGAGGGAGAGCCGACGGGCCTGTGGGCCGAAACCACCGAGCACCCGATCGTGACGCCACAGGCCCAGACCATGGCACCGCAGGCCGAGACGACGGCGCCACCAGCGGAGACCACGGCGCCACCGGCGCAGCCGCAACCGCGGCCGACCACCGCCGGGTCCGGCCTGCCGATCCGGCGTCCGGCTCCGGTGCGGGACGAGCCGCAGCAGACGCCTTCGGTACAGCAGCCGCAGCAGCCCGAGACCGTCACCGTCACCGCCGAATCCGCGGCGGCGACCACGACCTCGACGCGTCTGCAGCCGGTCGGCGGCGATTCGCCGACCCCGATCTATCAGCGCATGGTCTCGGAGTGGCTGGTCGAGCCCGCCACCGCCCAGCCGTCGACCGGCACCTGGTCCTCCCCCGCGGACGCGGGCTGGACGGCGGCCGAGGATGCCGCCAAGCCGACCACCAGCGGCCGGACCGTCGGCGGCCTGCCGATCCGCAGGCCGGGTGCGCAATTGGTGCCGGGTGGCCTGGCCCCGGTCGAAGAAGCGGGCACTCGTGACCCGGAGGAGATCCGGAACAACCTGACCAGGCATCTCAGTGGGGTCCGCAGCGGGCGGGCCGAAGCGCAGCACAACGACGGAGGGCTTGCATGACCAACCCGAACCCGAACAGCACCACGGACGAGAACCTGAACTGGCTGGTCGCCCGGTTCACCCGGGACGTACCCGGTGTCTCCCACGCGGTCCTGGTGTCGGCGGACGGCCTGTTGCAGGCCACCAGCCCGCATCTGCCCGCCGACCGCGCCGAACAGCTGGCCGCGGTGACCGCCGGTCTCGCGAGTCTGTCCACCGGTGCCGCACAGCTTTTCGACGGCGGCAAGGTGATGCAGTCGATCGTGGAGATGCAGCGCGGCTATCTGCTGGTGATGAGCGTCGGCAACGGCTCGCATCTGGCGGTGCTGGCGAACAAGTCGCACGATATCGGCCGCATCGGCTACGAGATGGCGCTGCTGGTCGATCGAGTGGGCTCGGTGGTCTCCGCCACCGCCCGCACTGCCGTCTGAGTGACCCATGTCCTCATTCGGCTCCGGCCCGTACAACCGGCCGACCACTCGCGTCAGACCCTATGCCCTGACGTCGGGGCGCACCGAGCCCGCGGTGGACCTGCCGCTGGAGGCGGTCATCGAGACCATCTCCTATACCCCGCGCGGTGATTGGCCCTCCGGTGACATCCGCATCGAGATCCTGCGTCTCGGTGCGCACCTGCTCTCAGTTGCCGAAATCGCCGCACACCTGGATCGTCCGCTCGGTATGGTCCGGGTCGTTATCGGCGATCTCGTCGTGGACGGGAACCTGCGAGTGCATTCGACTCTGACCGAACAGGCGAGCTATGACGAACGCCGTTCCCTGATGGAGAGGACATTGCGTGGACTCCGTGCCTTATAGGAGACCGGATCGGGGCTCCGCGCCCGAGGACACCGACAACCGCACCGCGTCGACCAAGATCGTCGTCGCCGGTGGTTTCGGTGCGGGCAAGACCACTTTCGTCGGTGCGGTCTCGGAGATCGTTCCGCTGCGCACCGAGGCGATGGTCACCCGGTTCTCCGACGGTATCGACGATCTTGCCGATACGCCGGAGAAGGAGACGACCACCGTCGCCATGGATTTCGGCCGGATCATCCTGCCGGGCAACCTGGTGCTCTATCTGTTCGGCACGCCCGGCCAGCGTCGTTTCTGGTTCATGTGGGACGACCTGATCCGTGGCGCCATCGGTGCCGTCGTGCTCATCGATACCCGCAGGCTGGAGGACAGTTTCGCGGCGGTCGACTTCTTCGAGGCGCGTAAGCTGCCGTTCCTGATCGCGGTCAACCGGTTCCCGGACGCGCCGCGTTTCCCGATCGCGGAACTGCGTGAGGCGCTGTCGGTGCGCCCCGGTGTGCCGATCGTGGATATCGACGCCCGCAACGCCGTCGAGGTGCGGCAGGCGCTGGCCGCGGTGACCGAGTACGCGATCTCGGAGCTGCAGGCCATGGAACTGGAAGGGGCCGCCAGGCATGGCTGACACGCTGGCTTCGGCGACCGGTCTGCTCGCGGCCGAGGCGAACGCCGAGATGGAGTGGTTCGCCATGGGGTACTGGCTCATCGGGCTTTCGCTCGGTGTGTCCGCGCTCGGCGCGCTGGTCGGTCTGGCGTGTGTAGTGCACGGCAGGCGTTCGGCCCGGTTCCGTCCGGTCTGGCTGGGGGCAGCGGCGATCTCGATCGGCGGCGTGGGGATCTGGCTGGCGACCGCGGTGCCGCTGCTCGGGGTGGCGGTGCCGGGGACAGTGTTGCGCTATGACGCGGCCACGCTGGGCGTTTCGCTGGCGGTGATCGTCATCGCGGTGTTCGCGGGGCTGGTGATCGTCGGGCGCGAGCTGCGGTTGCCGCGGTTGGTGGCCGGCGGGCTGGTGATGGGGCTCGGCGCCGGGCTGATGCAGTACCTGCAGGTGTCGTCGGTGGATGTGCAGGGCTCGGTGGAGCTGACGGTGTGGCTGCTGGTGGTGGCCACGGTGATCGCGGTGATCGTCGCGACCGGATGCCTGTGGGTGTTCCAGTCGATGCAGGTGCTCGCGGCGCGGATCGGCACGATCGTCTTGTTCGCCGCCGGGGTGGCAGGCGTCTATTACACCGGTGTGGCCGCGCTGGGGTTCACCCTCGACGATGCCGCCGAATCTCCGGCCGGGATGCAGTTGTTCGACTTCGTGTTCCCGATGTTCGTGCTCGGTTCGCTGGCGTTGGCGTTGCCGATCACCGCGGTGCTGGTGGCGCCGGATCGGCGGGAGCTGGCCACGGTGGATCCGGCGCCGCGTCCGGTGCTCGAGCCGGCGCGCTGAGGCGGGGCCGGGGGATGTGGTGACGGCCGAGCAGGAAGCGCTGCTGCGTGAGTTGCGGGAGCAGATCGGGGAATTGCGCGCCGAGGTCAGCGACTTGGAGGCGACGGTCGCTGATCTGGTGCAGCGGGTCGAGCAGCTGGCCGGACCGTCGCTGTGGTGGCTGTTGTCGCTGCCGGTCGCGGTGATCGGTGAGGTGCTGCGGCGGGTCGGTGCGGTGGTGCCTGGTCTGCCGCGGTGCGAAGGGGCGGGTCCCGACGGAGCCGCCGACGTGGATCGCGGCTGAGCTCGCGTGTCCTCACGCGCGGCGAGAATCGCGGCGGAGGCGGGGGTTTCGGCGAGTGCCGGGAGAGTTCTTGGCGATGAGCGGGTTCTCCCTTTCGGGAGAACCCGCCCTCTCGAACGAGGGTACCGGCGGGCTATCCCGAAATCATCAGTGCAACAGGACTTTTACCCAGGCCAAAAACCAACTCTCAGTATGAATTTCGAGAGCTGGCAATCTGATCGCAATCGGCCCTTCGACTGTATCGCCAAGTCGCTTCACCAGCAAGGATAACCAACTGATTGCCATAGCGCCGCGAACGCCGGGCGAGCACGCCGGGTGAACAGCCGGGAAATAGTGGCGCGCCGGTAGCCGACTTCCTCTCGACTTCAGACCCCCTGACGCCATCGCGCGCGCTATCGTCGCAGGCGCACATGCAGGTTCGTCCGAAGGAGTTTCGTATGGCCGTCAACGTTGTGCTCGACAAGGTGCTCGACAAGGAGTACGAGAACAAGTCCCTCGCGGAAATCCTCGCCGCGCCCCCGTCGGCGCTCGCCGGCCTGACCGAGGCTCATGACAAGCAGCTGCTGGATGCCCTGAAGATCAAAACGATCGCGGATCTGGGCAACAACAAGTTCTTCCAGCTCGCCGCTGCCCTGGTTCAGCTCAAAGAACAAGAAGGCTGATCACTCCGGCGACATGCGAAGGGGCGGCGTCACGATCGCGTGACGCCGCCCCTTCGCACTGCGGGCGAACGGATCCCTCAGATCCGTTCCGGGTCGATCAGCCCGCGACGCACCGCCTGGACCAGACGGCGCGGAACCCGATGCACGACACCACCGACCGTGACCGGCACCAGGTCCGGCGGCGTCGCTTTCCAGTTCGAGCGACGGCTGCGGGTATTGGACCGCGACATCCTGCGCTTGGGAACCGCCATGTCAGCCCTCCCCTCGTCCGGGCTGGGGCTGCGCACCGCGCGCCCGCTTGCCGTATTTGCGCTCGAACTTCTCCACCCGGCCCTGGGTGTCGAGCACCCGGTGGGCGCCGGTCCAGAACGGGTGTGAATCCGCGGTGACGTCGACCACCAGCAAGGGGTAGCTCTGTCCGTCGGACCAGACCACGGTCCGGTCGCTGGTCGCGGTGGACCTGGTCAGGAACTGTTTGCCGGTGCTCGAATCCTCGAACACCACCGGGTGGTAGTCCGGATGAATCCCTGCTTTCATCGATCGTCCTTTCTGTCGTGCGGTCGATGTCCTGTGCGCACGGGAAGCGCGCGACGCGACCGGATTCGGTGCTTCACTCGGCGCCGCGTTGATCTCCGGCGATCGGCAGCCCGGTCGACTCGGCGGATTCGCACGGGTCGGCATGCCACTCGCCGAACGGGTCGTCCCACTGCGCCACCCGCTCGGGTGCGCGCTCCACCAACCGCAATTCGTCGTCTTCGACCAATGCCCAGTGCAGGGCCTGCCGGATATCGGCCGGGTCGGCGTCGTGCACCAGGACCACCAGCGAGACATCGCGGTCGCCGAAGCGGTCGTCCCAGCGCAGCGCGGCCATGGCCCGGCGGTCCGGATCGGCCTCGGCGAGTTCTTCCGGCGTCATCGCGGCCAGCCAGCGGCCCGCGCCGCCGACCCGCAAACCGCCGCCGGCCGATTCCAGCCACACCACCTCGTCGGGCTGGGTGGCCAGCCACAACCGCCCGCGTGCGGTGACCACACCGTCGAACAGCACATCCAGCGCTTCGTGCAGACGCGCGGGATGGAACGGGCGACCTGCGGCGAATTCGACCAGCGTCACCCCGTGCTCGGTACCCAGCGGTGGCTGACCGCGCAGCAGCGGCGCGTGGGCGTCGAAGATCCGGCCGCGACGCGAATCCGCCGGGATCCGGGTGAGCAGCGCGTCGACCTCGGCCGGGCCGATCGCGTCGGCCGCACACCAGTGCACCGGAGCCTGCGGGACGAGCCGGGTGAGGACGGCGCCCAGCCGTTCGCGGTCCAGCACGTCGACCTGGTCGGCGCCGGTGACGATCAGCGCGTCGGCGAAATCGACCTGGCCGACGGCCACCTGCGCCACGGTGCGGTCGTCGTCGGCGGTGGCAAGACCGCTTTCGGCCAGGGTCTCGTCGCCGGTCGCGTCGGCCAGCCACACGCGAGCATCGGCGCAGGTCAGCACGGCCTCGATGCGCACGTCACGCCGAGCGGGACCGTCAACCCGGCCGACCACACCGGCGACGACGACGTCCTCGATGGCATGACATACCGCTTCCGCCTCGAAGGCGGGGTCCAGCGCGAGCACGATGCGCGTCACCGAATCGCGGGCGGCCAGGGTGCACAGCAGCGGGAGCAGATCCGCGCGCAGCGTGCACGAGACACACCCGTGGGCAAGCTCGAGCACCTCGACGCTCTCCCTGCCGCCGTCGCGCACCGTTCGGCGGACGATGCCCTCCCGCAGTTCGGCCAGATCGTGGCGGACGACGACGGTGCCGGGGGAAGCGCCCAACGCACGGGCCACCTGGTCGACACCCTCGGTGGCGCGCCCGGAGGACCCGGCGACCACCACGACCGGTGTTCTGCGATCGGGAATCACAGCAACCCCTTTCGGTAACGGTTTTCATTAACAGCTCGCCACACGGTACAGTGCCGAACGGTCGTTGTCGAAAACGATTGTCATCACCTAATGGAGGGAGCCCGCCATGTCGGCCCACTGCCAGGTCACCGGCCGCCGGCCCGGTTTCGGCAAATCCGTCTCGCATTCGCACAAGCGGACCAACCGCCGCTGGAACCCGAACATCCAGCGCAAGACCTACTACCTGCCCAGCGAGGACCGCCGCATCACGCTCACCGTCTCGGCCAAGGGCATCAAGACCATCGACCGCGACGGGATCGAGGCCGTAGTGGCCCGCATCCGCGCGCGCGGCGACAAGATCTGAGCGGAGAACCACGATGGCATCGAAATCGACCGAACTGCGCCCGGTGATCAAGCTGAAGTCCACCGCGGGCACCGGCTACACCTACGTCACCCGCAAGAACCGGCGCAACGACCCCGACCGCATGGTGCTGCGCAAATACGACCCCGTCGTGCGCAAGCACGTGGACTTCCGCGAGGAACGCTGATGGCGAAGAAATCCAAGATCGCCCGCAACGAACAGCGCAAGGAGATCGTCGCCCGCTATGCCGCGCGACGGGCCGAGCTCAAGGAACTGATCCGCAACCCCGCCACCCCCGACGCCGACCGGGCCGCCGCCCAGTCGGCCCTACAGCGCCTGCCCCGCGACGCCAGTCCGGTACGATTGCGCAATCGGGACGCCGCCGACGGACGACCGCGCGGACATCTCCGGAAGTTCGGGCTCTCTCGGGTACGTGTACGCGAGATGGCCCATCGGGGAGAGTTGCCCGGTGTGCACAAATCGAGCTGGTAGAAACCCTGATCTCGTGAGTAAGGAACCCGACTAATGGCAGTCAAGCGAGCACCGTCGAAGAAGGTCCGAGCCGAACAGGCCCGCAAGCCGAAGAAGAACCCGCTGATCGCCGCCGGTATCGAGACCGTCGACTACAAAGACGTCAACCTGCTGCGAACCTTCATCTCCGACCGCGGCAAGATCCGCAGCCGCCGCGTCACCGGCCTCACCCCGCAACAGCAGCGACAGGTGGCGGTGGCGGTCAAGAACGCCAGGGAGATGGCGCTGCTCCCGTTCACCAGCCGCTGACCCGCGCCGCCGCGTCCACCAGCTCGCGGCACCGCGATACTCACGGCACCGGCGTCCCGCAACGACCAAGGCCCCCGATGCGGCATCGGGGGCCTTGTCGTCTGCCGGGCGAACGCGCAGCAGCCGCGGCGGACGCCTGAGTTAAGGTGTGCCCATGTCGCTGCGCCGTGGCTGTGCCACCCTGCTCGCCGTTGCCGTCACCGTCCTGACCGTCGCTGCCTGCGGCGATTCCGATGACGATGCGGCACAAGAGGTTACAAGTCCGGTGAGTACCACCGCACCGAGCACCCCGACCGAGAACCCGGCGGCTGCCACGGGTGAACCGTTCACCGCCGACCCCACCATCGTCGGCCCGCATCCCATCCCGTTCACTTCGTGGACCGCGCTGCCCGGCAACCGGATCGCGATCAGCTTCGACACCGGGGCGCCGGAATGCTACGGCGTCGACGCCACTGTCACCGAGACCGATGAGGCCGTCTCCATCGAATTGCGTTCGGGCACACGGGCCGACGCGGTGGGCAAGATGTGCGTGATGATCGCCGTGTTCGGGACGCTGGAGCTGCAGTTGCAGGCGCCGGTGGGCGATCGGGAAGTACGCAGCGCGGCGTAGCGTTGGGCGATCCACGGTAGCGCGACGAGGTCGGCCGCTGGTCGCATGACCGGCGGGTCAGCTGCGCGGCGCGGCGCACGCGGTGTGATCATCCCACCTCGGCCGTGTCCCGGAAACGACCGACGCCGTGTCCGGGCAGGTGAACAGACACGGCGTCGCCTCTTAACGGGATCTCAGTGTGCGAAGTGGCGCGAACCCGTCAGGTAGACGGTGACACCCGCCGCGCGCGCGACGTCGATGGTCTCCTGATCCCGCACCGAACCGCCCGGATGCACGATGGCCCGCACGCCGGCCTGGATGAGCGCTTCCGGCCCATCCGGGAACGGGAAGAAGGCATCCGAAGCCGCTACCGAACCCTTGACCCGGTCGCCGGCCCGCTGCACGGCCAGCCCGACCGCGTCGACCCGGTTGACCTGGCCCATGCCGACACCGACGGAGGCGCCGTCGTGCGCGAGCAGAATGGCGTTCGACTTCACCGCACGGCAGGCCCGCCAGGCGAAGGCGAGATCGGCCAAGGTCTGGGCGTCGGCAGGCTCGCCGGCGACCAGGGTCCAGTTCGCGGGATCGTCGCCCTCGGCATCGAGAATGTCGCGCTGCTGCAACAGCGCGCCGCCGCTGATCGGCCGCAGCTCGACACCGGCCCGGCGCGGCGGCTCGGCGACCAGGATGCGCACATTCTTCTTGCGCTGCAACACCTCTACCGCGCCGTCGGCGTAGGACGGGGCGACGATCACCTCGGTGAAGATCTCGGCGACCTGCTGGGCCATCTCCACGGTGACCTCACGGTTGGCCGCGATCACGCCGCCGTAGGCGCTCACCGGATCACAGGCATGCGCCTTGCGGTGCGCCTCGGCGATGTCGGCGCCGAGCGCGATGCCACAGGGGTTGGCGTGCTTGATGATCGCCACCGCGGGATCGGTGTGGTCGTAGGCCGCGCGCCAGGCAGCGTCGGCGTCGACATAGTTGTTGTACGACATCTCCTTGCCGTGCAACTGACGTGCCTGCGCCAGGCCGGGTGCGCCGTCGTTGGCGGTGTAGAGCGCGGCCTCCTGATGCGGGTTCTCGCCGTAGCGCAGCACCGCGGCACGATCCCAGCTGCCGCCGATCCAGTCCGGGAAGCGTTCGGTGCCGGGGGCGAGCACGCTGGTCATCCAGCTGGCCACCGCGACGTCGTAGTTCGCGGTGTGCTGGAAGGCCTTGGCCGCCAACGCCGTCCGCTCGGCGAGGGTGAAACCGCCCGCGCGCACCGCGCTGAGCACCTGCTCGTAGTCGCCACTGTCGACGACCACACCCACCGACGGGTGGTTTTTGGCCGCTGCGCGCACCATCGACGGACCGCCGATGTCGATCTGCTCGACGCATTCGTCGGGCGCCGCGCCACTGGCCACGGTCTCGGTGAACGGGTAGAGGTTCACCACCACCAGCTGGAAGGCCTCGACGCCCAGCTCGACCAGCTGATCGACGTGCTCGCTCTTCCGGGTGTCGGCGAGGATGCCCGCGTGCACCCGCGGATGCAGCGTCTTGACCCGGCCGTCGAGGGTTTCCGGGAATCCGGTGAGGTCTTCGACCTTCGTCACCGGAATTCCGGCGTCGGCGATGCGGGCCGCGGTCGACCCGGTCGAGACCAGCTCGACGCCGGCCTCGTGCAGGCCGGTCGCGAGCTCCACGAGCCCGGTCTTGTCGTAGACGCTCACCAGCGCCCGGCTGATCGGCTTGCGGTCGCTGGATTCACTCACCGGGAAACTCGCTCATCTGGGATTACTGCCTTTCGTCCGTCGGAGACAATGCCTCGGGTGGCGACGGCGGCGACAACCTCCGCCAGCAACCGTCGCTCGACAACCTTGATGCGCTCGTGCAGGGTGGCCTCGTCGTCATCGGGCAGCACCTCGACCGCCTCCTGCGCCAGGATCGGGCCGGTGTCGATGCCCTCGTCCACCAGGTGCACCGTCGACCCGGTGACCCGCACGCCATAGGCGAGCGCGTCGCGGACGCCGTGCGCGCCGGGGAAGGCAGGCAGCAGCGCCGGATGGGTGTTGATGATGCGTCCGCCGAACCGCTTCAGGAACATCGGGCCGAGGATCTTCATGAAACCGGCGGAGACCACCAGATCCGGTTCATAGGCCGCGACCGCGTCGGTCAGGGCGGTATCCCAGGCGCTGCGGTCGGGGAAGTCGGCCAGCGCGACGCGGAAATGCGGGATGCCCGCGGCGGCGGCGTGCTCGGTCGCGGCGCAGGTCCGGTCGACCCCGACGGCGGCGATCCGCGCGGGGTAGCCCGGCGCCGCGGTGGCCTCGATGAGCGCGCGCAGCAGCGATCCGGTGCCCGAGGCGAGGACGACGACGGTGGCCGGGGCCTTTTCGGATGGGGCCGGGGAGGTCAGCGCTCTACTCCTGGAAGTCGGGTCGGGCGGTGGCCGGATCGTTGCCACCGCCGTAGAGCCTAACGATCCTCGGTTCGGCCACTTTCCGGCAGGTCCGCCTCGACCACCTCGGCGTCGACGATCTCGGCTGGTGGCTCGGCCGGGCGTTCGGTGCGGTGGTCGAGTGCGGGCTGCTCCTCGACGACTTCGGCGTCGAGTTCCACCGTCAGTTCGGGGCCGTCGTCGTAGTCGTCGAATTCGTAGTCGTCGTAGTCGTCGTCGGGGTCGTCGTAGTCGTCTTCGTCGTACTCGTCGTCCGGGTAGTCCTCGTCGTCGTAGCCGAACCCAGGGATCGGCGTGCCGACCGGAGTGATGAACAGCCGCGCGAAGACCAACCCCGCATAACCGGTGACCGCCAGGAAGACGAAGGTGACGACGGCGAAGATCGGCAGATCGGGGCCGATCCGGCCGAAGGTGCCCAATTCCCCGCCGGCCACGGCGCCGAGCAGCACCAGCACCACCGTCGCCGACGCCGCACCCGCGAGGGTGGACCACGGGGCGACGATCCGGTCGGGTGACATGCGGGCGGTATCGAGACCACCGATCACACCGGCGACGACGGGGATCAGCAACAGCACCGGCCACCAGCCCGCCGCGGGACCGGTCGGCAGGGCGGCGAGCACCGGCATCGTCGGCACCGGACCACCGACCACGGAGAAAACGCCCACCGAGGCCTCACCGAATTCGACGCCCGCCCCCATCAGTACGGCCACCGCGCCGATCACCACATTGGGCAGATACAGCAGCGAGAGCACCGTCAGCCCGATGACGCCGCCCGCGTTGCCCGCGCCGGAATAGCTGTCCCCGATCCGGGACCAGTGCGCGAGCAGCGAAACGACGGTGACCACGGCGGCGGCGCCGAGGATCCGCAGCACGGTATGGGCAGCGACGTAACCGGCGGCCACCACCCAGTACGGCAGCCGGTCGGCGCCGGCGGGCCAGAGCCCGGCGGCGATACCGCAACCGGCGGCCACCAGGTGCAGCCCGCCCACCCAGGCGAAGGCGATCAGCGGATTCGGTGGCTGCATGGGCAGCACACCGGAGGCGTCCTCGGTGACGGCCAGACAGACGGCGGTGACCAGCAGCGGCCCGCCCGCGGCCGCGGCGACCAGCCAGGCCAGGTCGGCGCGAGAAGGATCGGGTTCGACGGCGTGCGCGCATTCGCGTGCGCACGCCCACATCATCAGTGCGGTCGGCAGCAGCGGCAGCACGCCGAGCGTGGTGGCACCGATGACGACAGGCACCTGGTGCACGGCGAGCCAACTGCCCGCGATGGCACCGGAAATACCGGAAAGGCCGCTGCCGGAGGCCAACAGGGTGGCGAGCATGGCCACGACGATGGCCGCGAGCCCGAAGGCGGCCGGTCGGGCGGCGACGAGTGACAACACCCGCGCGCGTTCGGGGGTGAGAGACAGAAAGCCGGGCTCATCGACCGGCGGCTCCGGCTCGGATCGGACCGGCGCGGTCCGTCGGACAAGCGAATTCCGCGGGGAGCTCATGAAGATTCAGGTTGGCAGCTCTCCCGGCGCGAGCGGGTCAGGCGCGCCGGGCGCCGGGAGAGCACCGATGACAACCGTGTGGTCGCCGGATTACTTGTTGTCGTCCGAAGGACGGAACGCCCGAGTCGGATCGGCGGCCGGATCGGCATTCTGCTCGCCGCCGAACGGCTGGCCCTGCTGGCCCTGCTGCGGCTGCTGCTGACCGTACTGCTGCTGGCCGTACTGCGGCTGACCACCGAACTGCTGGGTGGCGCCTTCCGACGGCGACTGCTGCTGGCTACCGGCGTACGGCGACTGCTGCTGGCCCGCACCGTAACCCGGCTGCTGACCGTAGGACGGCTGCTGCTGACCGTAGGGCTGCTGACCGTAGGTCGGCTGCTGGCCCGGCTGGCTGTAGGACGGCTGCGACGGGTACTGACCGCCACCGAAACCGGCCTGGCCCGGCTGGCTCTGGCCGAACTGCTGCTGGCCGTAACCACCCTGCTGCTGGCCGTACTGCTGCTGACCGTAACCTGGCTGCTGCTGGCCGTAGCCGGCCTGCGCCTGCTGCGCGGCCGGACGCGGTTCGGGCAGCTTGATGATGCCGGCCTCGAACAGCAGGACCGCGACCGCGAGGGCCGCCTGGACGAACACGAAGAACAGCAGGACCCAAGCGCCCCACTGGAGTTCGATACCCTCGATCTGGTTGAACGACTGGAAAAGCAGACCGAAGAAGGCGGCCACCGACACAGCGGCGGCGGCCCCGGTCCAGTTCTGCTTCGGCAACAGCGACAGTCCGGCCAGCAGCGCGGCGATCAGGACGATGGTCAGCAGCGGCGTGATACCGAGCATCGAGTTGAAAGCGTTCTCGGTCTCGTCCGAACCGTCGCCGAACAGCGATCCGCCCTCTTTGGCGCCCTGGAACGGCAGGAAGCCGAGCAGGAAGCTGATCACACCCAGCGCAGCCACGCCGATCGTCAGGAAGAACGGCAGCCCCTTGGCGGCGGCACCGGATTCGGTACCTGCGCCGGCCGGCGACTGGCCGGGGTTGGGGGAAGCGGAGGGCGTCGGCGCGGGCGCGTTGTACCCGGAGCCCCCGGTCGGGTATGACATGTCGTCGTCTCCTAGGTCGAGTCATACATGTGTGTTCACGACTGATTCCCTCCTGACGCTACTGCACTGTGGCGCGGAGGTCATCACCGAGCGATTCCCCTGTGGAGAGAATCGCCGCCTGTGGATAACGACGAAGGCCGCCGCCGGCGAACCGGAAGCGGCCTTCGAAGATCCATCAGATGGAATCGAGAATCAAGCGGTGTCGAACTCGCCTGATTCGGGGGCCCTACATGGTGACGCTGCGCTACCGCCTCCGGGCCCTGACCGAATCAGGCGGTGACGCTTGCCTTCTCCAGGATCTCGCGCGCCAGCGCCGCGGTCTCGGACGGCGTCTTGCCGACCTTCACGCCGGCGGCCTCGAGCGCGTCCTTCTTCGCCTGGGCGGTGCCCGACGAACCGGAGACGATGGCGCCCGCGTGACCCATGGTCTTGCCCTCGGGGGCGGTGAAGCCCGCGACGTAGCCGACGACCGGCTTGGTGACGTTGGCCTTGATGTAGGCCGCGGCCCGCTCCTCGGCGTCGCCGCCGATCTCACCGATCATCACGATCAGCTCGGTCTCCGGGTCCTTCTCGAACGCCTCGATGGCGTCGATGTGGGTGGTGCCGATGACCGGGTCGCCGCCGATGCCGATGGAGGTCGAGAAGCCGAAATCGCGCAGCTCGTACATCATCTGGTAGGTCAGCGTGCCGGACTTGGACACCAGGCCGATCGGGCCCTTGCCGGTGATGTTGGCCGGGGTGATGCCGACCAGCGCCTCGCCGGGGGTGATGATGCCGGGGCAGTTCGGGCCGATGATCCGGGTCTTGTTGCCCTTCTCCACGTTGTAGGCCCACGCGTAGGCGGTGTCCTGCACCGGGATGCCCTCGGTGATGACCACCAGCAGCGGGATCTCCGCGTCGATGGCCTCGATGATGGCGTCCTTGGCGAACTTCGGCGGCACGAAGGCGATCGAGACGTCGGCGCCGGTCTCCTTCATGGCCTCGGCCACGCCACCGAAGACCGGCAGCTCGACGGCGTTGCCGTCCTTGTCGGTGTGCGAGACGGTGGTACCCGCCTTGCGCGCGTTGACGCCACCGACGATCTGGGTGCCCGCCTTCAGCATCAGGGCGGTGTGCTTGGTGCCCTCGCCGCCGGTGATGCCCTGGACGATGACCTTGGAGTCCTTGTTGAGGAAGATAGACATGTTGTTGTCCTTACTCGGCCGTCGTTATTTGGCGGCAGCCAGTTCGGCGGCCTTGTCGGCGCCTTCGTCCATTGTCTGCGCCAGCGTCACCAGCGGGTGCGCGGCGTCGGCGAGGATCTTGCGACCCTCCTCCACGCGATTGCCGTCCAGCCGCACGACCAGCGGCTTGTTCGCCTCCGAGCCGAGGATCTCCAGCGCCTTCACGATGCCGTTGGCCACCGCGTCACAGGCGGTGATGCCGCCGAAGACGTTCACGAACACGCTCTTGACCTGCGCGTCGTTCAGGATGACGTCCAGCCCGGCCGCCATCACCTCGGCCGAGGCGCCGCCGCCGATGTCGAGGAAGTTGGCCGGCTTGACCCCGTCGTGCTTCTCGCCCGCGTAGGCGACCACGTCGAGGGTGGACATGACCAGACCGGCGCCGTTGCCGATGATGCCGACCTCACCGTCGAGCTTGACGTAGTTGAGGTCGTTTTCCTTGGCCTTGAGCTCGAGCGGATCGGTCGCGTCGATGTCGGCGAACTCCGCGTGGCCCGGCTGCCGGAACGAGGCGTTCTCGTCCAGCGTGACCTTGCCGTCGAGGGCGAGGATCTCGTCCTGCGGGGTGCGCACCAGCGGGTTGACCTCGACCAGGGTGGCGTCCTCGGCGACGAAGACCTCCCACAGCTTCTGGATGGTCACGGCCGCGGCGTCGAGCACCTCGGCGGGCAGGTGGCCCTGTTCGGCGATGGAGCGCGCGAACTCCAGGTCGACACCCTTGACGGCGTCGACGGGAACCTTGGCGAGGCGCTCGGGGGTCTTCTCCGCGACCTCTTCGATCTCCATGCCGCCCTCGACCGAGCACATGGCCAGGTAGGTGCGGTTGGAGCGATCCAGCAGGAAGGAGATGTAGTACTCCTCCGCGATGTCCTTGGCTTCGGCGACAAGGATCTTCTTGGTGATGTGGCCCTTGATGTCGAGGCCGAGAATGTTCGACGCGTGCGTGAAGGCGTCTTCCGGGGTGGCTGCGTACTTCACGCCGCCTGCCTTGCCACGGCCGCCGACCTTCACCTGGGACTTGATCATCACCGGCTTGCCGATTTCCTGCGCGATGGCGCGGGCATCCTCGGCCGTGTCCGTCACGCGGCCCTCCGACGAAGGCACTCCGTGCTTAACGAAGAGCTCCTTCGCCTGATATTCGAAGAGATCCATGTATTCACCGTCTCGTCTGCGTTGCTATGACAACGTCTTTGTTGGCGGCCCGACGTCGGAAGCGGGTCGGGTCGGACTCTAACCAGTCACATGGAAGGCCAATCGGCCACGTACATCCTAAGTGGCGCAGGTCACGGCCGAACCCCCGGGACGGGCAAAACCGCTGGCCAACGCTACTCGCGAGTAGCTTGTTGACGGGTCACCGGGCGCCTGCTCGCGCGGCCTCGAACCCGCGGATCACAGACCCGTCACGACCAGGCAACCTCACTCCGGTGCCCAGAAACGCGTGAGTTGAATCGAGCTGATATCGTGATCCATCTCACAAGTGTGGCCGGAATGTGCACACCGCTTGCGCAGCGCGCAATCGTTTCGTTACCGTCGATGCGGTCGATATCACAACCCGGTCACGACTCCGTTGTTCCAGGTGATGAGGAGGACGGCAAGCTTGACGCACCACAGCACTCCGTCGGTGGAGAGCCGTTCCATGATCGACCCGTCGATGCCGCCCCCGTCCGGGCCGGGCATGCGCGCGAGATCCATCCGCATCGCGATGCGGGCTCGCCGATGAACCACCACACGACCCTCGACCCCAGTCGCAACCGGTCGGGTCACCGATACCGCCACGACGACGGCCCTGCGGCCGCACCCGCGCACAGCGGACATCACGGCTACGGCTTCCACGCCGCCCCCGGCGCGCACCACGCCCCGCATGCCGGTGAGACCCAGAACTCCTGGTCCGCCGACAGCGCCTGGAACGACAATGCCTCCTGGTCCGAGGGCGACGCCTGGTCCGAAGGCGACAACGGCTGGTCCCCTGAGTGGTCCGAACAGAGCTGGACCGAAGGTGAGACCTGGTCCGACGGCGGCGCCTGGAGCGGCGGCGGCGAGACCTGGCGCGAGGCCGACGAGCCCGCCGAGGAAACCGACGAGCCGGCCGCACCGAAGGTCATCCCGGCGCGCGAGGGCCGCTCGCGCAGCGGCGGCGCGCACCGACTACCCGCGCCGCCCTCGGCCCTCAAAGGCCGGGCCGCGGTCGCCGCGGTCGCCGCGGGTGCGTTCGTCGCCGCGGGCCAGTGCGCCTTCGCCACCCCTGAAGAAAAGACCATGGCGGCCGACTACGAGGCCGACCAGATCTACGAGATCGCCTCGCACTCACCGATGACCACGGACGACCCGGCCGCCGCAGCGGCCACCTCGTCCGACTCACCGCAGGTGCTCACCGTCGGCGCGCCGGTCGACCTCAGCCAGTTCACCGACATCCTGGAAAAGGGCCAGAAGTACGCCGAGGACCTGGCCGCCCAGGAAGCATCGAAGCTGCGGCCGCTGTTCGCCCGCTTCGCCGCAGGCAATTTCACCTCCGGATTCGGCGCCCGCTGGGGCGTGCAGCACCTCGGCATCGACGTAGCGGGCCCGATCGGCACGCCCATCTACGCCGTGGCCGACGGCACCGTCATCGAAGCCGGCCCCGCCGCCGGATTCGGTATGTGGGTGCGGCTGCTGCACGACGACGGCACCGTCACCATCTACGGCCACATCGACACCGCAACCGTGTCGCAGGGGCAGCGGGTGCTCGCGGGCGACCAGATCGCCACCATGGGCAACCGTGGGTTCTCCACCGGTCCGCACGTGCACTTCGAGGTCTGGCTCAACGGCACCGACAAGGTCGACCCGCTCCCCTGGCTGGCCACCCGTGGCATCAGCCTCGGCCAGATGCGCGACTGACCGCCGCGCCTCACACCGCGCTCCGACCGCGCGGCGAATCGTGATCGGCGCTGTAGCACAGGCCGATTCCGTCCCCGCATGCCACGCGGTGATCAAGCGCACGCTTCCGCAGCGCGGGCGCGCCACATAGCGTCAGGCCATGGCCCGTACAACGACGTACACCCAAGTCCTCGCGCTGCCCGCCGCCGACATCTGGCGGGTACTCGGCGACCCAGAGCGGTTGCCCGAATGGAATCCCGCGGTCAGCTCGGTCGTCATGCACGGTCCCGTCGCCGCCGGAGCCACCGGTGACATCGTCCCGCGCGGACGTCTGCTCGGGCCGGTGCATCAGCGCACCGCGAACCCGTTCGTCCTCTCCACGGTCACTCCCGAACGCGAACTGACCCTCGAGCAGGACACCCCGATGGGCCGGATGTATCTGACCTGGACCCTCACACCGGTGGCCGGCGGAACCGAACTGGCGCAACGGCTCACCTTCACAGGACCGTCCGCGGGTGCGATCCGCGCCATCATCGGCAACCTGGTGGAGACCGACGCGCGGGTCTGCTTCGCCCGGCTGGCGATCCTCTTCACGCAACGGGAATGGGACGGCAGGACCGTCGGTGACTGGGCCGACGCCCTGGTGAATCCCGGACCGACCGCCGTGGTCAATCTGGCGGGCAAACTGGTCGATTGCCGCCCGACGCCGGAGAACATCGACGAACTGCGGCGCAGCCGAGTCGAGCCGACCCGCGCGCTGGTCGCCGCAACGGCCGGGCTCGACAGGCCGATCGACTACTGGATTCAAGCCAGTACCACCGCCATCTGGTCCGACGCCGGCGAAACCCGGTGCACCGAAACGACCGCGCTGCCGACCGGTCCGGCCGCCCTGCCACAGATGACGGGCGTCGCCGCCGCCTGGGAAGAAGCCTTCGACGGCGCGAAAGCCACCCACAGCATGGTCCTGCGTACCTCGATCGTGCTGGATCCGCAGGCACCCGCGCTGAAACGCCTGTGCCAGCTGACCCGCGCCGGGCTCGGCGGCCGTATCGGCGACGGCAAGCAGTGGTTCAGCTGGATCCACATCGAGGACTGGCTCGCCATCGTCCGCGCCGCGCTCGGACTGGACCCGGAGGTGCGGCTGCCCGACGGAATTCTGGTGGCGGCCACCGATTTCCCGGTGCGCAACCGTGATCTCATGACGACGCTGCGCAGGCATCTGCACCGGCCCCCCGCTCCTCCGACACCGAAACCGCTGCTGGCCCTCGGCGCCATCGCGCTGCGCTCGGATCCGGCACTCGGGCTCACCGGGCGTCACGCCACCTCAGCGGTGCTGCGCGAGACGGGCTTCCGGTTCCGCTATCCGACGCTCGACGACGCACTGAGCGACCTGCTGCCGAGCTGACCGGCACCGCCGGGACCGGTTCGCGGTGGGCTCACGCGGAGCCATCGCAAGCCCGCGCCACCCGCAGCCGACGCGATGTGTTCACCGCAGCCCGACGCGAGCTTGCGCGCGAGTTCGGGCCCGCCGCCCGGCCGCAGGCGCGGTCGCCCGGCGCCATCAGCACGCCAGGCCTCAGAGCTTGACCAGAGTCCGGCTGAACTGCGGGATGAGCCGGATCTTGCCCGCGGTACCGAAATCGATGGTGACCGTGGCCAGCGGGCCGACCCCGTCGGCGGCGACGACCCGGCCGAGCCCGTATTTGTCGTCGCTGACCCTGTCGCCCACGGCCAGCACGAGGTCGACATTGTTGCGTTTCACGCCGGCGCTACGCGGCGCGGGGCGGCGATCGCGCACGCCAGGGCGCGGTTCCGACCAGCCTTCGGTCCAGTCGCGTTCGCCGTCGTCGTCGCCGCGACGACGCCCGCCGCGCATACCGGAGTTCTTGGGCTCCAGCCGTTTCCAATCGATCAGATGGCCGGGGATCTCCTGGAGGAACCGTGATTCCGGATTGGACACCGGCTGTCCCCAGCCCGACCGCACCACCGCGCGGCTCAGGTACAGCCTGCGCCTGGCCCTGGTGATGCCGACGTAGGCGAGGCGGCGTTCCTCGGCCAGCTCGGCCGGATCGCCGAGCGCCCGCATATGCGGGAACTGGCCGTCCTCCCAGCCGGTGACGAAGACGACCGGGAATTCCAGGCCCTTGGCGGTATGCAGGGTCATCATGGTGACCACGCCCGCGCCCTCGTCCGGGATCTGGTCGGTATCGGCGACCAGCGACACCCGCTCCAGAAAGGCCGCGAGCGAACCTGGTTCGGGTTCGCCGTCGGCGGCCTCGGGCAGCAGCCCCTCCGCGCGGGCGGCCTCGGCATTGTTGTGCGCCTCCGAGCTGAATTCTCTTGCGACGCTGACCAATTCGTTCAGGTTGTCCAGCCGGGCGCCGTCCTGCGGGTCATCGGAGGCTTCCAGTTCGGCGCGGTAGCCGGTGCGATCGAGCACCGCCTCGACCACATTGCCGACATCGGGGAAGTCGGCGTCAGGGCGCTGCCCGGCGGCCCTGATCTCCTCGAGCAGTTCCAGGAAGCCGGCGATGGCGCGCTGGGCGCGGGTGTTCAGCAGCGCGACCTTGCCCTCGGCGGCATCGCGCAGGGCCGCGGCGAAACCGATGTCGCGCTGCTCGGCATGCACCGCGACACAGGCTTCGGCGCGATCGCCGATCCCGCGACGCGGGGTGTTGAGGATGCGACGCAGGCTCACCGCGTCGTCGGGGTTCTCCAGCACCCGCAGGTAGGCGACGACATCGCGGACCTCCTTGCGCTCGTAGAACCGCACGCCGCCGACCACTTTGTAGGGCAGGCCCATGCGGATGAAGATCTCTTCCAGCGCACGCGAGTTGTTGTTGGTGCGGTAGAACACCGCCACATCGCCGTAGGTGGCCTCGCCGGCATCGACCAGCCGGTCGATCTCGCGGGCCACGAACGAGGCTTCGTCGTGTTCGTTGTCGGCGACGTAGCCGGTGATCAGATCACCCTCACCGGAGTCGGTCCACAGCCGCTTCTCCCGCCTGCCCTCGTTACGGGCGATGACCGCGTTGGCGGCGGACAGGATGTGCTGGGTGGAGCGATAATTCTGTTCCAGCAGGATGGTCTCGGCGTCGGGGAAGTCGCGCTCGAACTCCTCGATATTGCGGATGGTGGCGCCGCGGAAGGCATAGATGGACTGGTCGGCGTCACCGACGACGCACAGCTCACTCGGCGGCACTCGGTGCTGGTCGTCGTCGGTCCACTCTTCCTCGGAGCCGGCGGCAGCGGCCGCTCCTGCGGCGGCATCGGCGTCCCCGGCGGTGTCGACGGGTGGGCTCGCGTGATGGCCGACCAGCTCACGGACCAGGATGTACTGGGCGTGGTTGGTGTCCTGGTACTCGTCGACGAGCACGTGCCGGAAGCGCCTGCGGTAGTACTCGGCGACCTGAGGATGGTTTTGCAGCAGCGCGACCGTCTCGCCGATCAGATCGTCGAAGTCCAGTGCGTTGGCCGCGCGCAGCCTGCGCTGGTACTCGGTGTAGATCCGCGCGACCAGGCCGGGCAGTTCGGCGTCCTCGGATTCGGCGTCGGCGACGGCCTTGGCCGGATCGATGAGCTCGTTCTTCAGGTTCGAGATGGCGGTGGCGAGCAGGCGCGCGGAGTACTTCTTGGTGTCGATATCCAGATCGCGGCTGATCATGGTGAGCAGACGACGGGAATCATCGGCGTCGTAGATGGAGAAGTTCGAGTTCAGCCCGGGCAGCAGCGCCGACTGCATGCGCAGGATCCGCACGCAGCTGGAGTGGAAGGTCGAGACCCACATGTTGTTCGCGCGGGGACCGACCAGCCCGATCACCCGCTCACGCATCTCCGCGGCGGCCTTGTTGGTGAAGGTGATGGCCAGGATCTGGCCGGGGGTGGCGCCCCTGGCTGCCAGCAGATAGGCGATCCGCCGGGTGAGCACGGCCGTTTTGCCGGAACCCGCGCCCGCGACGATCAACAGGGGCGCACCGGTGTGCACCACAGCGGCGCGCTGCTGCGGATTGAGGCCTTCGAGCAGCCGCTCGGTCTCTTCGGCGCGCCGGCGCTCCTCCTCGGCGCGGCGCTGCCCGGCTTCGCTGCGACGCTGCTGCTGCTCGGCCGTGAGGCGCTGTTGCTGGGCCCGTAGACCACCCTGCGCCGTCGCGGCGGCAGCGGCCGCCTGCTCCTGCGGCTGCGGTGCTCGCGCAGCCTGAGGAGCGTGCTGGGCCTGCGGTGCGGTGCCGGAACGCGGTTCGGGTTCGGGCCGGTGACCGCCATGCGTCTCGGGAGCCAAGGTGCTGTCCATCGTCTGTCCACGCTACCGGCGCACACCGACAGAGTTGAACTCCTGTGCCGACCCGGCGACCCTGGGGTGAGCGCAGAGTCGACGACCGGTGAACAGTCCCAGGTCGCCGCGGCCGGAAAGCTGTGAACGCGTTCTCAGCAGATTCACAAACGTAACCGTTTTGCATACCTTTCGACCCGTGGCAGACTGGCCACATGGTCAGGGCTCCAGCGAGACGTCCGCAACGGATGTCCCTCGTATACGGGTATCGCGGACTTTGCACCTGAGCGCCCCTACTGGGGAGACAATGCTGGGGGGACAATGCAAGGCCCACCAGGTCTGTTTCACGGTGAAAGAACCGATCGGTAACGAGCTGCGCGTGTCGACCGATCCACGTTCTGACACGAGGAGATGAATGATGAGCACCCCTGCCACGACGACCGGGTCCGAATCGGCTCTGCCTCATACCGAGGCCGAGATCGAGAAACTCCGCAAGGAGATCGACCGGCTCGATGCCGAGATCCTCGCCGCGATCAAACGCAGGACCGAGATCTCGCGGATCATCGGCCGAACCCGAATGGCGTCCGGCGGGCCGCGCCTTGTGCACAGCCGTGAGATGAAGGTGCTGGAACGCTTCAGCGAGCTGGGCCAGGAAGGCCACACCCTCGCGATGCTGTTGCTGCGGCTCGGCCGCGGTCGGCTCGGCCACTGAGCCCTCGCCCCCGACACCGGCGCACACGCGCCGGGTAGGCGGGCGTCCCACTGCTTCGCGACGGTTGCGAAATCGTCGCTTCCCCTATGGCCGCCCCGGGTGTTCACACCCCGGGGCGGTCGTCTCGTCTCTGCGGCCGTCGCGCTAGGTGAGCGCGATGTACTTGGTGGACAGGTACTCTTCGATGCCCTCGGTGCCGCCTTCGCGACCGAAACCGGACGCTTTCACTCCGCCGAACGGCGCCGCGGGATCGGAGATCACCCCTCGATTGATCCCGACCATGCCGCTCTCCAGGCCCTCGGCCACCCGCAACGCCCGGTCCAGATCCCGCGTATACACATAGCTGACCAGGCCGAACTCGGTGTCGTTGGCCGCGGCCAGGCCCTGTTCCTCGGTATCGAAGGTGACGATCGGCGCGACCGGGCCGAACACCTCTTCGCGCAGGATCCTGGCCTCGGCAGGGATATCGGTCAGGATGGTGGCCGGGTAGAACCAGCCCGGCCCGTCCGGCTCCTTGCCGCCGAGCCGCACGGTCGCGCCGGTCTGCACCGCATCGTCGACGAGGTCGCGCACGGTATCCCGCTGGTCCTCGTTGATCAGCGGCCCGAGGGTGGTGTCCGGATCGGTGCCGCGCCCGAGCACGACCGACTCGGTCATCGCCTCGATCAACTTGGTGGTGAACTCCTCCGCAACGCCGCGCTGGACGTGGAATCGATTGGCCGCGGTGCACGCCTCGCCGCCATTGCGCAGCTTCGCCAGCATCGCGCCCTGTACGGCGGCATCGACGTCGGCGTCGTCGAACACCACGAACGGTGCGTTGCCGCCGAGTTCCATGGAGGTGCGCAGCAGGCCGTGTGCCGACTGCTCGACCAACTTGCGGCCGACCTCGGTGGAGCCGGTGAAGGTGAGCTTGCGCAGCCGCGGATCCTGCAGCAGCGGCCCGGTGACGGCACCGGAACGCTTGGTGGTGATCACCGAGAGCACGCCGTCGGGCAGGCCTGCCTCGCTGCACAGTTTGGCAAGCAGCAGCATCGTCAGCGGTGTTTCGGAAGCCGGTTTGACGATCATGGTGCAGCCGGCGGCGAGCGCGGGTCCGATCTTGCGGGTGCCCATGGCGAGCGGGAAATTCCACGGCGTGATCGCCAGGCACGGTCCGACGGGCTGCTTGTGCACCATGATCCGGCCGGTGCCCGACGGTGCGTGCAGGTAACGCCCGTGCACCCGCACCGCTTCCTCGCTGAACCAGCGGAAGAATTCCGCGCCGTAGCGCACCTCGTTGCGGCTTTCGGGCAGCGCCTTACCCATTTCCAGCGTCATCAGCAGCGCGAACTCCTCGGCCCGCGCGGTGAGCTGCTCGAAGACCGCCCGCAGTATCTCGCCGCGTTCACGGGCGGGGGTGGCGGCCCATTCGGCCTGCACCGCGACAGCGGCGTCCAGGGCGCGCATCGCGTCCTCGGGGGTGGCGTCGGCGACGTGGGTGAGCACTTGGCCGTCGGCCGGGTTGTAGACCGGGAAGGTCGCGCCGCCGGTGGCGTCGGTTCCTGTGCCGATCCACAGCTGGGTGGGTACGGAATCGAGTACTTCGCGTTCGGAGGCCATGAGCCAAGGTTAGGCCCGCGCCCTCGCGGTTCGGTGCCGTTCGCGTGCACGCGGACCGGGCGGCTACTACGCTCGGCGGACGTGAGCAGCGACATCACCGCATCGGCGGCCTGGCAGAAACTGCACGACCACCACAGCGCTGTTTCCGGCCGGACGCTACGTGAATTCTTCGCCGAGGATCCCGCCCGCGGACGCGAACTGACGGTGACCGCGGGCGATCTGCACATCGACTACAGCAAGCACCGCATCAGCAGGGAAACCCTGCAACTGCTGGTCGAATTGGCGCGCGAGGCGGGCGTGCAAGCGCGTCGCGACCGGATGTATCGCGGTGAGCACATCAATACCTCCGAGGACCGCGCCGTCGGCCACATCGCGCTGCGCTTGCCCGCGGGCCGGTCGCTGATCCTCGATGGCGCCGACGCCGGCGCCGAGGTGCACGAGGTGCTCACGCGGATGGGCGCGTTCGCCGATCAGGTGCGCTCCGGGCAGTGGCGCGGGGCCACCGGCGAGCGCATCGCGACCGTGGTGAACATCGGGATCGGCGGCTCGGATCTCGGTCCGGTGATGGTGCATCAGGCGCTGCGCCACTACGCCGTGGGTGAGACACCCGAGACGACCATCGGTGCCCGTTTCGTCTCCAACGTCGACCCGGCCGACCTGGTCTCGACGCTGGACGGCCTCGACCCGGCCACCACCCTGTTCGTCGTCGCCTCGAAGACGTTCTCCACGCTGGAGACGCTCACCAACGCCACCGCGGCCCGGCGCTGGCTGGTCGACGCGCTGGATGAGGACGCGGTGGCCAAGCATTTCGTCGCCGTGTCCACCAATGCCGAGCGGGTGGCCGAGTTCGGCATCGACACCGCCAACATGTTCGGCTTCTGGGACTGGGTCGGTGGGCGCTATTCGGTGGACTCGGCGATCGGACTGTCGGTGATGATCACCATCGGCAAACAGCGTTTCGCGGAGTTCCTCGGCGGCATGCACAGCATCGACCGGCATTTCGCCACCGCGCCGCTGGAACACAACGCACCGGTGCTGCTCGGCCTGCTCGGGGTCTGGTACGCGAACTTCTTCGGCGCGGAATCGCGTGCGGTGCTGCCGTATTCGAACGATCTCGCGCGCTTCCCCGCCTATCTGCAGCAGCTGACGATGGAATCCAACGGCAAGTCGGTGCGTGCCGACGGCACCCCCGTCACCACCTCGACCGGCGAGATCTTCTGGGGTGAACCGGGCACCAACGGCCAGCACGCCTTCTATCAGCTGCTGCACCAGGGCACCCGGCTCATCCCCGCCGATTTCATCGGATTCGTCCGTCCTACCGACGATCTGCCGACCCGCGACGGCACCGGCAGCATGCACGACATCCTGATGAGCAACCTGTTCGCCCAGACCAAGGTGCTGGCCTTCGGCAAGACCGCCGAGGAGGTGGCCGCCGACGGCACCGATCCGAAGCTGGTGCCGCACAAGGTGATGCCCGGCAACCGGCCGAGCACCACCATCCTCGCGCCGCAGCTCACGCCGTCGGTGCTCGGACAGTTGATCGCGCTGTACGAGCACCAGGTGTTCGTCGAGGGCACCATCTGGGGCATCGACAGCTTCGACCAGTGGGGCGTGGAACTCGGTAAGCAGCAGGCCCTCGCGTTGGCGCCGTTGCTGACCTCGCCCGAAGAGCCGAAGTCGCAGGGGGATTCGTCCACCGACGAGCTCATCCGCTGGTACCGCGACCACCGCTGACCGAGCCCGGCCGGGGCGCTCGCGCTGGACGCCACGAGCGCCGTTCCCTCCGAGGTTGCCGGTTCGATTTCGGGTTGCGGCCACTCGTTGGGCACAGGCCGGCGCTGCGGCCGAGGCGCCGTGCCCGACCGAGCGCCGCTCCGGCTCAGGCCGTCGGTGTGGTCTCCGGTTGCGCCGCCGCCGCACTCGCGGAAGATCGCGGGCGCGCCAGGGCGGCGACGACCGCCGCCACTGCCGCCAGCACCGCGCTCGTCCACAACGCCGACGCGACCGATCCGCTGAGACCGATGACGGCACCCGCGATGGCAGGCCCGCCCGCGGCCCCGATATTGAACGCGGTGGTCGCGAAGGCGCCGTTGAGCAGCGGCGCGGCCGGGGCTGCCGCGGTAACGATGCGCCCGATCAGGGTCGATCCGACCGCGAAGGACGCCGCGCCGGCGATCACCGTCATGACCAGCAGCGCGGGCAGCAGTCGAGCGGTCAGCGCGGTGGCGATCCAGACCAGCGGCAGTACTGCCACTCCCACCGCGATCATGACGTTCGAATACCGGTCCGCGAAACGGCCGGCCGCGCTCACTCCGGCGAACGAGCCGATGCCGAACAGCGCGAGCACCACCGGCACCCAGGCCTGGCCCGCGCCACCGACATCGGTGGCGACCACTGCGAGATAGGTGAAGCCCGCGAAGGTCGCCGCGTTCACCAGAGCGCCGAGCACCATGACGAGCCGTACCGCCTGCTGCCCGAGGGCCCGCAGCTCACCGCGCACACGCGGACGCTCCGCCGGCTCGGACCGCTGCTCCTGCCCGGGAATCAGCGACCAAGTCGCGGCGAGGACGGGCGCACAGACCAGCACGACCGCCCAGAAGGCCGACTGCCAGCCGAACAACCGGCCCAGCGCGGCGCCCGCCGGAACGCCGGCAATGCAGGCCAGGGTGACGCCGGACAGGATGAGTGAGGTGGCCCGGCCGACACGATCCACGCCTACCAGCGCAGGTAGGGCGGCCAGTGCGACGGCCAGGAACCCGGCGTTCGCCACCGCCGCCACCAGCCTCGTTCCGAGCAGCACAGCGAAATCGGTGGTCAGCGCGCCGACGATATGGGCGGTGAGAAACAGCGCGAGAAAGCCGGCCAGCGAGTGCCGGACCGGCCAGCGGCGGGCCGTCGCCGCCATCACCGGCGCGCCGACGATCATCCCGACGGCGAACAGCGAGGTCAGCAACCCGGCCGAACCGATGGGCACAGCGAGATCGGCGGCTATCGGCTCCAAGAGGCCGGACAGCATGAATTCCGAGGTGCCCTGGGCGAATACCGCGGCGGCCAGGACGAATACGACAAGGGGCACGAGAAGACTCCGTGAGTGTGATGACCGGAGCCGCCGGGGTTGCACGGCCGGCGGCGAGGACTACGTGGGAGGTAGCCGACCTGATCTCGGCAGCGCGCTGCGGGCACACACGAAACCGGTGACGACCGAATCGTCACCGCCTATCGGTACACCACGGCGCCATCTGGCAGATCGGCCAGATGGCTAGCGTCTGGAGGCCTCCGGGGACATCACGGCGGAGACGGTAGCAGAGGGCGCCGGTCCTGCGCGACGAGATTTCGGGGAGAACGGTACGCACTTGGTTCTCGAGCCCTTCGGACCGCCCGGCATCGGGCGGCGCCGGCTGCCCAGCTCGTCTGTGGCTACCAGTTGCGGATGGAAAGCCCGAGCGGACGCGCGACGTCTTCGGCAAGCAGTTGCAGCGCGGCCGAATTCGGAATGAGTTCTGGGGCGAGGCCCACCAACGCCAGTGTGTAAGTGTCGCCGGACCGCGACAGATAGCCGGACAACCGGGTCCGTGGCCGGCGGGCGAGAGTCAGGCCCGGGTGGATGGCGCGGGCGGCGATCGCGGTGCATTCGTGCGGGCCGAAGCTGTGCAGGCTCGGGGGCAGGGCGCCGATATTGGAGCAGAGGATGTCGCGTTCACCCGCGCCTCGGGACATGGCGTAGGCCAGGCGGTCCGGGACCAGCTGCAAGGTTTCCTCGGGCAGGCCGGCGGGACTGGTCATCCGGCGCTCGTAGGCGGCACGGGCTTCGGCGCGGATGACGCCCGGTGAGTCGGTCCGGGTGATCGTGATCGCGGTCATCGCGAGATCGTTGTCGACCCGTGGTTCGTCCCTGGTGTCGACCGGGAGCGCGGCTTCGATCGTCGCTGCGGGAAACCCACTGGCCCACAGCATGTTCGCGACGAACCAGACGAACAGGCTGTTGGCGGTGCCCGCGGAAGTGGCGGCGGCGCGATGCCAGTCGGCAGCGGCGAAGCAGAGCACGGCCCCGACGGTCGGCATCCGGGTGCTGCGCGGGTCGTCGACGGTCGCTCTCTGGTTGGCGCCCACGTCGAACGGTGCAGCCGACTGCTCCCCGATCCGGCCGTGATCCGGCGGCCGTGCCCACGCAGCTCGCGGATGTCCCGGGCCTGCGACAGCAGCTGGTCGAGGTGCGCCGGGCCCGCTGTGGCCGCGGGGCCGCGCGGGATCGGTCGTCGCATCGGCTTCCGGTGAATGCGGCGGCCCCGCAACGCGGGCTGCACCGGCGGAGTCGGCGCGCGCGTCTGTCCGCACGGCCGCGATCGCGGTGGTCACTCGCGCCCGTCGCCGCAGCCCGGAAGCGAGTGCAGCGGCGGTGCCGCCGAGCACGGTCACGAGTTGTCCCCATGCGTCGGACCAGTCGGACTGCGCTACGGCAGTCGGCGCGCAGGTCCGAATGTTCCCGCTCGCGCGCGGAGGGCTGTGGGCTGTCGAAAAGTCGGCGCCTGGTGACTCGTCTCCGGTCATCGCTCGGGCGCGTGAGGAAGCACCAGAACGCGCGGCAGCGGTCAAGGCCGCGTCGACGGCGATGATCAGGCCCCGGGCGTCGGCGAGGACATGGGAGCAGGTCAGCGCGATGACTGCGCCGCCGTCGTCCAGCGGGGCCGAGGACAATCGCCAGCCCGGCGCGTACTCCGGGTCCAGGTCGGCGCCGAGGGTGTCGGCCCAGTCGAGTACGCCGCTCGCGGCGATCTCATCGTGCCGGTCGAGCGGATGCGCGCGCACGGTCGACCGCCAGGACCGGCGCGCTCCCGGCACCCGTGCGCGCACGACGCGGCGGCCGAGCGGGCCACCCCGCAGGCGTGCGTGCAGGTCTTCCAGCAACGCCGCCTCGATTCGGTCGCCGGTGCGCCAGATTCCTTGCAGGGCGATGGGAGTACCCAGGCCACGGTGAGTGCGCAGGAAGATCTCATCGACGACGGTGAGCCTGCTCGGGTCGCTCCCGCGCGTGGTCATCGCGTCATCGGAACTCGCCGTGGCGGCCCGCGCCGGCGGCGAACCGGGCCGCGCCGTCGAGGGCGCCGTCCATGAGCGCACCCATACCGTGGCGGAATTCGTTGCGTAAGGCGGCGTCTTCGTCGAGCCCGTCCTGCTCCAGCAGCGACATCCGGTCCGATCGCAGACACGTCTGCGGCAGGGCGGCGAGCTGCCCCGCGATCTCCTCGGCCACCCTACGGGCATCGCCGGTGGGCACGACGCGGCTGACCAGGCCCATCTGCAAGGCCTCCGGCGCGCTGACCGGGCGGCCGGTGAGGACCATGTCCATGGCGCGACCGGTACCGACGATCCGTGGCAGCCGGACCGTGCCGCCATCGATCAGCGGCACGCCCCAGCGACGGCAGAACACGCCGAAGGTGCTGTCCTGCTCGGCGATCCGCATATCGCACCACAGCGCCAGCTCCAGCCCGCCCGCGACGGCGTAACCGGAGACCGCCGCGATCACCGGTTTGGACAAGCGCATCCGGGTGGGGCCCATCGGGCCGTCGCCGTCCTCGGTGACCTGGTTGGAGTTCTCCCCGCCCATGGCCTTGAGGTCCGCGCCCGCGCAGAAGGTGCCGCCCTCGCCCCACAGCACCGCTACGGCGGCATCCGGATCTGCGTCGAAGGCGCGGAACGCCTCCGCCAATGCCCGCGCGGTCGGTCCATCGACGGCATTGCGTGCCTGCGGCCGGTGCAGGATCACCGTGGTGACCGGGCCGGCGTGTTCGACTCTGACGCTCATTCGACCGACCATACGGCCTGATACCCCCTTGTGTGAAGAAGTGAATTCATGCTTCACTTCTTGCGTGGTGTACCGCAAAACCCCCGCCGTACAGGCCCGACTCGACGCGCAGGCCGCACTGATCGTGCAGGCCGCGACCAGGGTGCTGTCCCGCGATGGTTTCGCCGGCCTGTCGATGGCGGCCGTCGCCGCCGAGGCGGGCGTGGCCACCGGCACGGTGTACAAGCACTTCGAGGGCAAGGCCGATCTCGTCACGGGCGTGTTCCGCAAGGTGGTCACCCGTGAGGTCGAGGCCGTCGCGGCGGCCGGCTCCGGCGGCGATGCCGCGCAGCGGGTCAGCGCGGCCGTCGAGACGTTCGCGGTGCGCGCGCTCAAGAATCCGAAACTCGCCTACGTCCTGCTCGCCGAACCCGTCGACGCGGCGGTCGACGCCGAACGCCTGCGCTTCCGGCGCGCCTTCGCCGAGACCTTCGAATCCGCGGTGGCCGACGGCGTCGCTCGCGGCGAGCTGCCGCCACAGGACGCCCGCATCAGCTCCGCCGCCATGGTCGGCGCGATCGGCGAGGTGCTGGTGGGTCCGCTCGCGCACGCACCGCACACCGAATCGATCGTCCCCGAACTGGTGTCCTTCGCCCTGCGTGCCCTCGGTGTGCGCGGCGGTCCTCGCCCGGATACCAGCTGGCCGTCCACCACCATCTCCACCGCCGCGCCGGCCGCCGGGCAACCGGTCTTCGACTCGGCGCCCGGCCCACACCCATCCGTCCCCGATCCCGCCCGCACCGATGACATGGCGACCATGCCCATGCCATCGGTCACCCTCCCAGGAGCGCACGATGCAGACGCATGAAGTCTTCAACCAGGTCCCGCCGATCGTCCCGTTCGATGTCTCCCGCAAT
>NZ_BAFY01000209.1 GCF_000308555.1 Nocardia cyriacigeorgica NBRC 100375
GCACCGGATCGATCTCGACCGCCACCACCGAATCGACCACATCGAGCAGCGCCAACGTCAGCGAACCGAGGCCGGGCCCGACCTCGAGCACCGTATCGTCGCGCCCGACGCCCGCGGTCGCGACGATCCGCCGCACGGTATTCCCGTCGTGCACGAAATTCTGGCCGAGCTGTTTGGTCGGCCGCACGCCGAGCCGTTCGGCCAGCGCCCGCACTTCGGCGGGGCCGAGCAACGCGGCACTTCCGCGGGCGGAGATTTCGGCATCGGACACCCGATGAACCTACCAACCCGCGGTCGGCGGACCGTTCACACGGGAGGTCATGGGCCGGTCAGCGCACCGGTGCCGCCCGGCTCACACGGCACGACGCGATCGTCAGCCCTTCATTCCCGCGAGGAAGGCATCGATCGCCGCCCACATCCGCTCATCGACCTGACCGTGCTCTCCGGTCCCGACGACGGTTCGGAAGTCGGTCCCGTTCGCCGCCAGCTGCGCGATCAACGCCGCATGCAGCGGCGAGGGCACCACCGTGTCGGTCGCGTTGGCCAGCACCAGGATCGGGGCGTCGTAGCCGCGCACCGGTACCTGCATGTACTCGGTCAGCGCGGTGCGCATCGGCTCCTCGGCCAGTGGGCGGGCCAGCAGGTCGCCGATACTCAGCCCGTCGACCCGTTCGATGATCCGGTCCAGGCACATGTCGCCGACCTCGTCGAGCACCGAACGGCCCAACGGGGTGAGGTACCCGTCGACGGCGATATCGGGCCGGGCCTCGCGTAGTCCGGCGAGGATGCTCACGATGAAGCTCAATCCGTCATCGACCAGCGGCAGCGGCGGGACCTCCGGCCCGGCCAGCGGCAGCAGCTTCTCCACATCGGATTCCGGGTCGACGGCGATGGTGCCGCGGAAGTCGAGTTCCGGCGCGTAGGTGGACTGAAGATGCCCGGTGCCGAGCGCTGCCTGCCCGCCCTGCGAGATACCGAGAACCGCCCAGGTGGGCGACAGTTCGGGATGGGTGGCGCGGGCCGCGCGCACCATGTCGATGGTGGCCGTGGCCTCGGTGCGCAGTTCGAGGTAGGGGTGCGGGCCGGTGTCGAAGGTGCCGAGACCGAGGTAATCCGGCGCGACCACGGCGAAACCCTGCGACACCAGCCGCCGCAGCAGCAGATCCTGGCGGCCCTGCATGCCGGGGAACGGCGCGGTGTCGGGTGTGGCCATGCCTCCGCAGCCCTTGCCGAGGCCGCTGGTGCCGTGGTCGTAGGCGATGATCGGCCAGCCGCCGGGCGGCGGCGTGCCCTCCGGTAGCAGCAGCGCTCCGCTGGCCGGGCGCGGCGTGCCGTCCGAGCCGCTCATCCAGTATTCGATGACCGAACCACCGCTGACTCCGTGCCAGCCGTCGGGCCGGGCGGTCACCGAGATCACCGAGCCCGGCGGATCCGCCGAGGCCGGGGCCTGCACGCCGGCCAGCACGGCGGTGGCCGACACGGCGACGGCGAGCATCGACCGCCCGGCCACGTGCAGCAGATTCATCGAATCGCTCCTCTGCCCCGACCCTCGTACGCACAAATCTGGACGAGTGTACGACAGCAGGCATGGCCGCGATGGCCGACGGGAAATCCGCGCGCGGGACAGGGCCGCGATATGCCGCGAGCGCCACTATGTCGTCGGAAGTGGCGCTCGCGATATCCGGGCCCGGCTAGCTCAGGCCCAGACGACTGGTGCAGGAGGGCCAGGCGCCCCAGCCCTGCTTGGCGCGGGTCACCTCGGCGATGGCGATCTGCTCTTCACGGGTGGCGAGATCGGCGCGGGGTGCGTATTTGAGCCCGCCCTGGCGCTCCCAGGTGCTCTGGTCGAACTGGATGCCGCCGTAGTAGCCGTTGCCGGTGTTGATCTTCCAGTTGCCGCCGGCCTCGCATTTGGCCAGTGCGTCCCAGATATCGCCATTCTGCACGGGCGGCACCTCGGTGCCGGGTTTGGCGCCCTTGCGGATGGTGCGCGGCTGGGCCGCCACCTTGACCTCCGAGGAGATCTCCCTGCGCGCCACCTCCGCGCCGTTGACCAGGGTGACCTCGAAGGTGACGTCATGCACGCCCGGGGCACCCGCGTTCTCCACCACCGTGCGGCTCATGTTCATGGTGGGGTCTTCGATGACGTTCTCCGGCGGCGCCAGCGGCAGCGTCTCGGTGCGCGTCTCGAGCTGCTTGCGGGTCACCGTGATGCGCATGTCGTCGGTCAGCCGGGTGTCGGCCGATGGCTCGACGACATCGTGTTCGCGCAGCGGGGCGCCGGCGAGGGCGAGCAGTTCGCCGACGGTGGGCGCGGCCAGCCTCATCTGCCTCGGCCCGGCGGTGCCGTCGATCACCGAAACCGTCCGCGGGGTGGCCACGGTGAGCGCGGCGCCGTCGAGCTGCAGTTCCTGGCTGCGGCCGCGGTGGACGAAGGCGTCGTCGGCGATGCCCCATTCCGCGAGCGCCGCACCGGCGGTGCGGCCGGTGGTCCAGACCCGTTCGGTGCGGCCGTCGAGGGTCAGTTCGATCTCCCGGCCTCGGTCGAGGGTGATGGTGGCGCCGTCGGTGACGGCGGAGCCGGCCGAGGGCGTGACCTTGTCCCGATCGCCGATCTCGAAACCGGCGTCCTTCAGCACTCCGCGCACATCACGCGACATGGACGTCTGCGTCGATTTCGCACCGTCGACGACGACGGTGACGGTTTTGCGGTTCACGATCGCCATGACGGCGCCGACGATCAAAATCATCAGCAGCGCCGCGATCGCCGCGTACAACAACGGCGACCGAGACGAGTTGATCCTCGCTAATGGGGACATGGTCACAGGACGATAACGAAGACGTCCCCCTGGAACAACCGCGCGCCGTGGAGCAGCAATTTTTCACATTACGATCAGGTATAGACAGTGCAGGTAGATCACAAACCATTACCGGTAAGTGATCTGGGACACATTTTTATTCGACCTGCGAAAACGTCAGAATCGGTATACCCGGCGCGCATTCGCTGTGCTGATCTCCGCCAATTCGGCGGGATCCTGGCCGCGCAGTTCGGCGAGAGCGCGCATCGTGTACGGCAGGCAATACGGCTCGTTCGGCGCGCCACGGAACGGATGCGGCGTCAGGTACGGCGCGTCGGTCTCCACCAGCACCAGCTCGTCGGGTACCACCTTGGCGGCCTCACGCAGCTCGTGTGCGTTCTTGAAACTGACCGTGCCGGAGAAGCTGAGCAGATACCCCTCGGCCACACAGGCCAGCGCCATATTCGTGTCGGAGGAGAAGCAGTGGAAGATCACCGTGTCCGGCGCGCCTTCGTCCAGCAGCACGGTCAGCAGATCGTGATCTGCTTCCCGGTTGTGGATCATCAGCGGTTTGCCGGTGCGTTTGGCCAGGTCGATGTGCCAGCGGAAGCCTTCGATCTGGGTTTCGATATCGGCGCAGCCGTCGAGTTTGCCCGGCCAGTAGTAGTCGAGGCCGGTCTCGCCGATGGCGACCACGCGCGGATCGGCGGCCAGCCGCTCGAGCTCGGCCTTCGCGGCGTCGTCGAGGGCGTTGGCTCGGGTCGGGTGCAATGCGACCGCGGCGTGGACCCGTTCGTCCCAGTGCGCGGCCCGCACCGCCCACTGCGCTGCCGCGAGATCGTCGGCCACGGTCACCACCTGCCCGACGCCCACCGCGGCGGCACGATCGACGATGACCTTCACCGACTCGGCATCGTCGGCGCCGCACGCATCCAGATGGGTGTGCGCGTCGACCAGCGGAGCCAGCGGTTCGGGCGCTTCGGGAGCGGGCCGTTTCGCGCTCATCGGAGCGCACCGCCCGTCGCGGTGACCCGGCGGTGCGCTGAGGGGATATTCACGCGGAGCTCAGATGGCACGCGCATTACAGTAGATGCACCATGACCGAGCGCAGCGAGCCTATCGAGGCACCAGCCTTCTACATCACCACGGCCATCGCGTACCCCAACGGTGCGCCGCATATCGGGCACGCCTACGAGTACATCTCGTCGGACGCCATCGCCCGGTTCAAGCGCCTGGACGGCTACGACGTGTTCTTCATGACCGGCACCGA
The DNA here is from genome assembly GCF_000308555.1 of Nocardia cyriacigeorgica NBRC 100375. GTDB lineage: Bacteria > Actinomycetota > Actinomycetes > Mycobacteriales > Mycobacteriaceae > Nocardia > Nocardia cyriacigeorgica. The sequence goes on from NZ_BAFY01000209.1 coordinate 4,069, forward strand.
CGAGCACGGCCAGAAGATGCAGCAGGCCGCGACCGCCGAGGGCATCCCGGTCGAGGAGCTCGCGGCGCGCAACTCGGATGTGTTCGAGCAGCTGCACAAAGCGCTCGATATCTCCTTCGACCGGTTCATCCGCACCACCGACGCCGACCACGAGGTCGCCAGCGTCGCGATCTGGGAGCGGATGCTCGAGGCAGGAGATATCTACCTCGACAACTACTCCGGCTGGTATTCGGTGCGCGACGAGGCGTTCTACGCCGAGGAGGAGACCACGCTGCTCGACGACGGCAGCCGCATCTCCACCGAGACCAAGACCCCGGTGGAGTGGACCGAGGAGTCGAACTTCTTCTTCCGGCTGTCGAAATATCAGGACAAGCTGCTCGAGCTGTACGAGACGCAGCCGGAATTCATCGCGCCCGCAACGCGTCGCAACGAGATCGTCAGCTACGTCAAGGCCGGTCTGAAGGACCTGTCGATCTCCCGCACCACCTTCGACTGGGGCATCCCGGTGCCCGGCCACCCCGATCACGTGATGTACGTGTGGGTCGACGCGCTCACCAACTACCTCACCGGCGTCGGCTTCCCCGACACCGAATCGACCGCGTTCCAACGGTTCTGGCCGGCCGACCTGCACATCATCGGCAAGGACATCACCCGCTTCCACGCCGTGTACTGGCCGGCGTTCCTGATGTCGGCGGGTGTGCAGTTGCCCAAACGCGTGTTCGTGCACGGGTTCCTGTACAACAAGGGCGAGAAGATGTCGAAGTCGGTCGGCAATGTGATCGACCCGCTGGCCCTGATCGACACCTACGGCCTGGACGCGCTGCGCTTCTTCCTGCTGCGCGAGATCTCCTACGGCCAGGACGGCAGCTACAGCCACGAGGCGATCGTCAGCCGGATCAACGCCGACCTGGCCAACGAGTTCGGCAATCTGGTGCAGCGCAGCCTCACCATGGTCGCCAAGAACTGCGACGCCATGGTGCCGACGCCGGGTGAGTTCACCGATGAGGACCGCGCCCTGCTGGACCGGGCGAACGGCCTGCTCGAGCGCTGCCGTGCCGAATTCGACGCCCAGCAGCTGCATCTGGCGTTGGAGGCGATCTGGCTGACCCTGGGCGAGACCAACCGCTACTTCTCCGCACAGGCGCCGTGGGCGCTGCGCAAGTCCGGCACCGACGAAGACCTGGCCCGAATGGCGACGGTGCTGTACGTGACGCTCGAGGTGGTGCGCATCGTCGCCATCCTGGTCCAGCCGGTGATGCCCGGTTCGGCGGCCAAGATCCTGGATCTGCTGGCGGTACCGAACCGGACCTTCGCCGATATCGCGACGCCGCTGGTGCCCGGGGTGGCGCTGCCCGCGCCGGAGCCGGTGTACCCGCGCTACGTCGAGCCGAAGGACTGAGCGCTCAGGTCCAGCGGGCGAGCAGCCGGTTGGCTTCGGCGGCGAGCGCGTACTGCAGGTAGGGGCCGAAGCTGATCCGGGCCACCCCTTGATCGGCCAGCAGCACCTTGTCCGCCTCGGCGGGCAGGCCGATCGCGTTCACCGGCAGCGGGAGTTCGCTGGTCAGCCTGCGCATATCGGCGTCGGCGTGGCGCCCGACGGGGTAGAGCACGTCGGCGCCCGCGTCAGCGGCCAGGCGCAGCCGTTCGATCGCGCGGTCCATCCGGTCGGCGTCGTCGCCGATCTTGCGCAGGAACAGGTCGGTGCGCGCGTTGACGACCACGTGCACACCGGCCGCGTCGGCGAACTGACGCAGACCGCGCACGAAATCGGCGTGTTCCTCCGCGCCGCGCAACCGTCCGCCCTCACTGTGCACGGTGTCTTCGATATTGAGCCCGACCGCGCCCGCGCCGAGCAGCCCTTCGATCAGCTGCGCCGGTTCGAGTCCGTATCCGGACTCGATATCCACCGACACGGGCACCTCGACGGCGCCGGTCACCTGACGCACCCGGGCCAGCAGCTCGTCGAAACTCATCCCTTCGCCGTCGGCGCGTCCCACCGAATCCGCGACCGGATGGCTGCCCATCGTCAACGCCGCGAACCCGGCCTCGACCGCGAGGTTCGCCGACCAGGCATCCCATACCGTCGGCAGCACCGCCGGATCACCGGGCCGGTGCAGTGCGAGTAGTTCCTTGGCCTTGTGCTCGAGAGAGGTCATGGGTCGATCATGGTGGTGCCACCGGCTTTGTGCACGCGCACGCGATACCGCCCTGGTCGCGCCGCGCGCCGGTCGGCCGGCCCGGCAGGTGTTCGCGAGCATCTCGCCGCGCAGGTCCTGCTGGCGACCGTTATCCGCGCTGCCGGTGTCACCGAGCGCCGCAGTGAGGAGTCCGCCGCCCACCGGCGGGCCGATCGCTGATCGAGGGACGCCGGCTCACGGGCGGGGCGGATGAGTACTCAGGCACCGGTCTCGCGGCGCGCGGCCAGGACCGCGTCGTAGAGCTCCTTACGGGAAACGCCGGTGGTGGAGGCGATCTCGGCGCACGCCTCTTTCAGGCGCACGCCCTCGTCGACGCGCGCTTCGACCTCCGCGACCAGGTCGGCGGGTTCGGCGGTGCTCGGCTGGGCGCCTTCGACGACGACGGTGATCTCGCCGCGCGCGCCGTCGACGGCCCAGGCCGCCAGGTCGGCGAGGCTGCCGCGCACGACTTCCTCGTAGGTCTTGGTCAGCTCCCGGCAGACGGCGGCGCGGCGATCCGGCCCGAGCACCTCGACCGCGTCGGCCAGGCAGTCGGCGAGCCGGTGCGGCGCCTCGAAGAACACGCAGGCGCGGGGTTCGGCGACCAGGGTGCGCAACCACTCGCGGCGCTGACCGGATTTGCGCGGCGGGAATCCGTCGAAACAGAACCGCTCCACCGGCAGACCGGACAGCGCCAGCGCCGTGGTGACCGCCGACGGACCGGGCAGGCAGGTGACCGGCAGTTCGCGCTCGACGCAGGCGGCGACCATGCGGTATCCGGGATCGCTCACCGATGGCATACCGGCATCGGTGACCAGCAACACGGTCTTACCGGAGTCGATCTCCTCCAGCAGCGCGGGGATGCGCGCGGTCTCCACGTGGTCGTAGAAGCTGACCACGCGGCCGCCGATCTCGATCCCGAGCGCCTTGGCCAGTGATCGGGTGCGGCGGGTGTCCTCGGCGGCGACGACGTCGGCGGTGGCCAGAGCCTCGCGCAGCCGCTGGGACGCGTCACCGATATCGCCCATCGGCGTCGCCGCCAGCACCAGCCTGCCGGTCACCGTTGTCCCGCCTCGACTGCCTCGCTCGTCACTACCCGCACCCTTGGCAGCGTACGGCCATGTGCGGTGCGCGCCCGAATGCGGCGGCCCGGTCGACGGGCAGCCGTCGCCCCAAGACCCGAGGCGGCACTCAGCAGCCGGCGAAGGGAGCTGCTGCCCTGCCACCGCCGAGCGCGCACCACCTCGCCCGGCGAATACGGCGGCCGAGACCGCACAGCATACGATCGGTTCGTGACCCAGGTGACCGACCAGCGCTCCGTCGCGCCCTCTCGGCCGATACGTTCCTGGTCGAGCCCCGCACCGCTGCGCCCCTCCCCCGATTTCGGGCCGCTCGATACCGCCCGCGGCTGGCTGGTGACGGCGTTCCTCACCGCGCTGGCGGCGGTGACCCGGTTCACCATGCTCAACTACCCGACCGACGGTGGCACCCCGGTCTTCGACGAGAAGCATTACGCGCCGCAGGCGTATCAGATCCTGAAGGGCGGCGGGGTCGAGGACAATCCCGCGTACGGGCTGGTGGTGCATCCGCCGGTCGGTAAGCAGCTGATCGCGTTCGGTGAGGCGCTGTTCGGTTACAACGGGTGGGGTTGGCGTTTTTCGGCCGCGCTGGCCGGCACCGTGCTGGTGCTGCTGGTGATCCGGATCGTGCGCCGGATGACGCGCTCGACCATGATCGGCGCGATCGCCGGACTGCTGTTGATCGCCGACGGCGTCACCTTCGTCTCCTCGCGCATCGGCATGCTCGACATCTTCCTCGCGCTGTTCGCGACGGCGGCGTTCGGCTGCCTGATCGTCGACCGCGATCAGGTGCGCGAACGCATAGCGCGCGCCGACGCCGAGGGCCGCATCGGCGACAGTCCGTTCGGGCCGCGGCTCGGGGTGCGCTGGTGGCGGTTCGGCGCCGGTGTGCTGCTCGGGCTGGCCTGCGGCACCAAATGGTCGGGGCTGTATTTCATCGCCGCGTTCGGTCTGCTCAGCGTGTGTTTCGACCTCGCGGCCCGGCGCGCGTACCGGGTGCGCAGGCCATGGGCCGGTACCGCGTTGCGCGATGTCGGGCCCGCGCTCTACGCCCTGGTGCTCGTCCCGATCGGGGTGTATCTGGCGTCCTACTGGGCGTGGTTCGCCAGTGAGACCGGCTTCAGCCGGTGGGCCGTCGGCAACGAGGTGGGCAGGGGCGGTGCGTTCTCCTTCGTCCCCGACGCGTTGCGCTCGCTCTGGTACTACGGCGCCAAAGTGCTGGAGTTCCATGAGGAGCTGACCAACTCGGCGGGCAACCATCACCCGTGGGAGTCCAAGCCGTGGACCTGGCCGATGGGGCTGCGGCCGATGCTCTACTACTACGCCGACTCCGGCGTCACCGGGTGCGGGCAGAACCAGTGCGTCAAGGCCGTGATGCTGATCGGCACGCCCGCCCTCTGGTGGATCGCGTTCCCGGTTCTGGCATGGGCGTTGTGGCGCACCATCGTGCGCCGCGACTGGCGCTACGCCGCGGTGCTCACCGGATACGCCGCCGGCCTGCTGCCGTGGTTCATCACCCTGGATCGGCAGATGTATTTCTTCTACGCCGTGGTGCTCGCGCCGTTCCTGGTGATGGCGGTGGCGCTGGTGCTCGGCGACATTCTCGGGCCCGCGCGCCGGGTCCCGGTGCCGCGCGGGCCCACCGGCACGTTCGTGGCCGCGCCGCCGACCGAGCGCTATCGGCTCGGGCTACTCATCGTCAGCCTGTATCTGGGCCTGGTGATCGCCAACTTCATCTGGCTGTGGCCGATCCTGACGGCCATGCCCATCACACCGGGCAATTGGCAGGACCACCTGTGGCTGCCCAGTTGGCGCTGAACGCCCGCGGTCAGCTCTCCAGCGCCGCCTGCACGTAGCGCAGCGCCGCGTCGTCGTCGAGGCCGAGCCTGCGTATCGCGGCGACGTATTCGGTGGCGGCCCGGCCGGCCTGGTCACGGGTGGGATCGCCGGAGGAGGCGATGAACGAGCCGAGCCTGCCGCGGGTTTCGAGGACGCCGTCGGCCTCCAGTTCGCGGTAGGCGCGGGCGACGGTGTTCGGGGCGAGACCGAGCTGAGCGGCCAGCGCGCGCACCGTGGGGATTTTGGTGCCTGCGGTCAACGTGCCCGCGCGCACCTGCGCCACGATGCCGAGCCGCAACTGTTCGTAGGGTGGCACGGTAGATTCGTGCGACACGGTGATGTCGAGCATGGCCCCCAGCTCACACGTCATCCCGGGACAGCGGGCACGACAGGCAGCGCGGACCGCCACGGCCGGAACCCAATTCGGATCCCGGGATGGGCAGTACCTCGATACCGGCGTCCAGCAGCCGGGCATTGGTCATTTCATTGCGTTCGTAGGCGATCACGACACCCGGCTGCAAGGCGAGGGTGTTGTTGCCGTCGTCCCACTGTTCCCGTTCGGCGGTGACCCCGTCCAGTCCGGTGTCGATCACCCGCAGTTTCCCGATGCCCATGGCGTCGGCGGCGGCGGGCAGGAACGGGTCGGGCCCGCGCATGGTGACGGTGCCGCCGTGGTCGTAGTCGTCGCCGCGGTGGATGGTGAATGCGGACAACGTTTCCCGCACCGCCGAGTACATGACCACCGCGTCGGTGTCGACCATCGTGCACACGGTGTCCAGGTGCATGGTGGCGCGGTTCTGCGCGATGGGCACGACCAGCACCGTGTGGGCGAGGTTGTCGTCGAAAAGACTGCGCGCCAAGGCTTCCGCCCCGGCGGGCGAGGTACGTTCGCCGACGCCGACGGCCAGCACGCCGGGTGCGAGCAGCAGTACGTCGCCGCCTTCGATGGGCGCGGTATGGGATTCGTAGGCGCGGCGCACCCCGAGGAAACGCGGGTGGAAGGCGTAGACGAGGTCGGTCAGCGAGGTCTCGCGCATCCTGGCGGGCAGCGCCAGCGCCGTGATCGCCACGCGCGGGCCGACCCAGAACGAGGAATCCCGGGTGAACAGCAGATTCGGGAGCGGATCGATGACGAAATCGCCGCCGTGATGCATCCGGCGCACCAGTGAGGTGTGGTCGGGCCCGAACGGCAGTTCGTCGAAGGTCATGCCCGCCATCAAGATCTCGGCCAGCTCCCTGGCCTGGACGCCGCGCAGGTAGGCGGCGAGTTCGTCGGCCAGGCTGTGCCCGAGCCTGCGGGCGTCGACGGCGGCGGAGATGCCCTGGATGCGCGCTGCCCCGCTGACGGCGAGGGTCTCGGCCAGCAGATCGGCCAGCAGCAATACCTCCACCCCGCGGTCGCGCAGCACCCCGGCGAAGGTGTCGTGTTCCTGCTGGGCGCGTTCGACCCACGGGATGCCGTCGAAGAGCAGTTGATCGTTGTTGCGCGGGGTGAGCCTGCGCAGCTCGTTGCCCGGCCGGTGCAACAGCACCGTGCGCAGAGCGCCGACCTCGGAGGTCACCGCGAGTCGCGGCGCGGGCGCGGGTTCGGTGCCGGGGTCGGTGTCCCATCCGTCACCGGGAATCGGGCCGCTGCCGGGGTTCGCCGGTACCGCATCTGTTCCCATGTTCCGACCGTAGTTCGCCGCGGCTCGGACGGCACGGAATTGATGCGCGGTGTTTATGGCGCACGTGTGGCGATTCGCACCCGCGCACCAGAGAACCTAAAGTAGGGTTGAGGTAAAGGAGGAGTGCCGAATGACGACAGCAGATTGGCGAGCCAAGGAGCTGACCCCCGGTCAGCTGTCCGAGCGTAGCGGAGTAGCGGTCTCCGCGTTGCACTTCTACGAACGCGAGGGGCTCATCTCTAGCCGCCGCACCAGCGGCAACCAGCGCAGGTACGCAAGGGAAACGCTGCGCCGGGTCGCTTTCATCCGGATCTCCCAGCGGGTCGGGATTCCGCTGAGCGAGATCCGCGACGCCCTCGACCGGCTGCCGGAGGGCCGCACCCCCACCCGGCGCGACTGGGAGACACTGTCCACCACCTGGCGCGCGGACCTCGACGAACGCATCACCCAACTGGTGCGCCTGCGCGACAACCTCACCGGCTGCATCGGCTGCGGCTGTCTGTCACTCGGCAGCTGCAAGATCGTCAACGAGTTCGATCACCTCGGCGACGAGGGCCCGGGCGCGCGCGTGCTCGATGTGCACCTCAACTGCCCGGACGACGTCGACGCTACCGGGAATCCGATGTGCGCAGAGAACTCCGCAGCCTGCTGAACTGCACATTGGCCACCCGCATCAGCAGCTCGTAGGGGAAGGCGAACTTGCGCTTCCACCAGTAGCCGAACCGGATGTCGAAGGAGGTGTAGACGATGAACCGGTTGCGTTCGATACCGCGCAGGATCGCCGTCGCCACCTTTTCCGGCGCGACGGCGTGGCGGGTGAATCGGGTGACCAGCTTGCCGACCCGCGGATCCTCCTTGTCCACGCCGACCAGCTCGAAGCTCTGTACCAGCGGCGTATTCACGGCGCCGGGCGCGACCAGATGCACCGAGATGCCGTGCTGGGCCAGCTCGAAGCGCAGCACCTCCGACAGCCCGCGCAGGCCGTATTTGCTCGCGCTGTAGGCGGCGTGCCAGGGCAGCGCGAGCAGCCCCGCCGCCGAGGAGACGTTGACCAGCGCACCGCCACGCCCGGCCCGCACCATCTCCGGTACGAACGTCTCGATCACATGGATCGGGCCCATCAGGTTGACGTCGACCATCCGCTGCCAATGCCGATGCTCGAGGGTGTCGACGGTGCCCCAGACCGAGGTGCCCGCCACATTCATGACCACGTCCACGCTGCCGAACCGGGAGTGCACGTCGGCCCCGAAGGCGGCCACAGCCTCGTGATCGGTGATATCGAGCGGCGTCGCGACCAGCACCTTGCCGCCGTCACGCTGGATATCGGCGACCGTGGCGGCCAGTCCGGGCGCGTCGATATCGGTGAGCACCAGTTCGGCCCCGCGCGCGGCGGCCGCCAGCGCGGTGGCCCGTCCGATCCCGCTCGCCGCGCCCGTGATCAGGGTCTTGGCCCCCTCGACCGTCGTCCTCCGGCGTGCCCGTACCCGACCCATCGATCCCACATCCGATCCGCTCGTCCATCAGTGAATGTCAGCCGGACATTACCGACCGGCGCGGGGTTGGGGAACGGTTCGCTCAACCACCGAGCACGGCGAGCATGCCGGCGACCGCGGCAGGCCAGGTGAACTGCTCGGCGCGCCGCCGGGCGGCGGCGCGACGGCCGGCCGGCGGCAGGGCCAGCACCTCGGTGACGGCGTCGGCGAAGGCCGAGGGATCGTCGTCGGCGACCGCGCCGCATTCGGCGGTGACGATGTCGGCCAGTGCCGAGGAGCGGCTGGCCACCACCGGCGTCCCCGCGGCGAGCGCCTCGAGCGCGGCAAGGCCGAAGGTTTCGTGTGGGCCGGGGGCGAGCGAAACATCGGCCGTCGCCAGCAGTTTCGCCACCATCGTGCGATCGCTGATGAAACCGGTGAAGTGCACCGCGGGCAGCCCGCCCGGCAGCGGTGCCAGTGATCGCGCGCGCCGCTGCAGCGCGTCGCGGCGGGGTCCGTCGCCCGCCACCACCAGCCGGGCCTCCACGCCGGCCTGGCGCAGCTCGGCGACCGCCTCGATGCTGCGATCGACCCGCTTCTCCACCGAGAGCCTGCCGCAGTGCACCAGCAGCGGATGGCCCGGCACACCGAGATCGGCGCGCAGGCCGTGATCGGCGCGGCGCGGACTGAACAGGTCGAGGTCCACACCCAACGGCACCAGTTCGACATTCGGCGCGCCGATCCGTTCGAATTCCGCGCGCGCGAAATCCGTTGTGCAGACAACCCTGTCGTATTGGGCGGCGGTGCGCCGGTTCGCCACATCCGCGCAGCGGCGGGCCAGCGCCCGCGGCATGATCTGGCCGAGCAGCCGGTCGAGGCGTTCATGGGAGATCATCACGCTCGCCACATCGCGGCGCCGGGACCAGCGACCGAAGCCACGCAACGTCAGCCGGTCCGACACCTCGAGCACGTCCGGGCGCAGCCCGCCGAGGACGTCGGCCACCCGGCGCGGATCGGCCGCCCGGTAACCGCCTGTCCCAGGAATCGCCAGCGCGGGCAAGGTGATCCGCACGACGCCGGTCGGCAGCAGCTCCTCACCGCGGCGGGGACCGGGCACGATCAGCACCACCTCATGGCCTGCCGCCACATAGCCTTCGCCGAGATGATGCAGCGCGGTGCGCAACCCACCCGACCGCGGGCCGTAGAAGTTCGCCAGCTGCACGATGCGCACGCCGCCGATGGTGACGCGCACCGGGTTACCGCCGGAACCGTCTCGTCGAACGGCACGTGAACAGGCGTGAAAGAACCCGCCAACCGGGCTCAGCGCGCGGTGAGGTTCCGGTCGGCACGCGGCAGATCCAGGTTCAGCGGGATCCGCCCGGCGGCCAGATGCTGCTCGACCTCCTCGGCCGGCATCGGCCGCGCGATCAGGAAGCCCTGTGCCCGGTAGCAGCCGAGCCCCACCAGGGTGCGCGCCGCGACCGGGGTCTCGACACCCTCGCCGACGACACCGAGTCCGAAGGAACCGGCCAACCCGATGATCGACTTCACGATCGCCAGGTCGTCGGTGCTGGCACCGAGACGCTGCACGAATCCGCGGTCGATCTTCACCGCGTCGACCGGAAGCGCCTTCAGGTGCGACAGCGAGCTGTAGCCGGTGCCGAAGTCGTCGATGGCGATCTGCACGCCCATCCGCTTGAGTCCGCGCAGTGTGACCTGGGTGCGGGCCAGATCCTGCACCACCACATGCTCGGTGATCTCCAGGCAGACCGAACTGCCGTCGATGCCGAACATGCGCAGGATGTCCTCGATGCGTTCCACGAAGTCCAGGCTCACCAGCTGCACCGGCGAGACGTTGATCCGCATCACCACGTTCGAGGCCAGGCCCTGCCTGCGCCATTCGGCGAACTGGGCGCATGCCGAGCGGATCACCCAGCGGCCCAGCTCACCGGCGAGGTTGGTGGCCTCGGCGACGGTGACGAACGCGCCGGGCGGCAGCAGACCCCTGGTCGGATGCAGCCAGCGCACCAGCGCCTCCATGGCCACGATCCGGCCGGTGCGCAGATCCACCTCGGGCTGATAGTGCAGGATCAGCGAACCGTCCGACACCGCGCCGCGCAGGTTCAGCTCGACGTCGTCCTGGAGTTCGAACTGCGCGCGCATGGCGTCGGTGAAGATGGCGACGCCGTTGCCGCCACCGGATTTCGCCGAGAGCAGCGCGTGGTCGGCGCGCCGCAGCACGTCGGCCACCGTGGTCTCGCCCGGGATGCCGACCGCGACGCCGATGCTGGCGGCCCGGCTCACCGACTCGCCGCCGACGGTGACGCGGCGGCCGATCAGCTGCTGGATGCGGCCCGCCTCGTGTTCGGCCGCCACCGCGTCCATCGGTTTGGCGGGCACGATGACGAATTCGTCGCCGCCGAGCCGGGCGATCATGTCGTTGGGGTCGAGGTTCTCCCGCAGCCGGGTGGACAGGCTGCGGATGAAGTTGTCGCCCGCGGTGTGGCCGAGGAAATCGTTGAGCGCCTTGAGCCGGTCCAGATCCAGGAAGAACGCCGCGACAGGGCCGGGGCTGCCCTCGCTGAGGCGCTGTTCCATGTGTTCGAGCAGGGCGCGGCGGTTGGCCAGCCCGGTGAGATCGTCGTGCAGGGCGATGTAGCGCAGCCGTTCCTCGGCCACCACCCTGGCCTGCAGCTGCGCGAACAGTGCAGCGATCGCCTTGAGCACATTGAGCTCGCGGGTGCTCCACTCCCGGTCGCCGACCTTGATGAAACCGAGCAGGCCGGTGGACTGCCCGCGCGAGACCAACGGCACCGCCGCCGAGGTGACATTCGGCAGCCCGGAGGCGCGCTGAATGGTCTCCTGATAGTCGGCGTCGGAGCCGGTGACCAGGAACGGTTCGGTGGCGTGTTCGAGCGCGCGGAACACCGAATCGGCCTGTTCGAAATACACCACCCGCAGCGGGTCCGGATCGGGCACGTTGGCCCGATGTGGCCATTCGGCCACCAGCACCGTCGCCCGGCGCTCGGGATCGGTATGCCGGACGTAGCTGAAATCGACGTCGAAGTATTCGACCAGCGTGGCCAAGACCTTTTCGGTCGCCGACACCATCGTCGTGGCGTCGACACCCATGAGCTCCGCGGCGACCTCCGTCACCAACGAGTCGAGCGTCCGCCGAGGCACTTTGTCTCCGATCGCGCTAACTGCGGGTGTCCGCGCCAGGCACCGGTCGCCGCCTGCTGCGCACACCGGCCGCAGCCGCGTAGCTCAGGCGAAGAACCAACGCCATGGTCTCATGTTCCGGCACTCCCAGTAGGTCCAGGAAACAGCCTTGAAGTGACGCTAGTGTATCCGCGTACGCGGGAGAAATCGCGTTCGAGTCGCGCTCACGTCGCGAATAGAGAAACACCGGCGACATCGGTTGCACCGCCAGACCGCTGCGCTGAGCCTGAATCCAGACCCGTTCCACGGCCCCGCCCGCCCGCACATATCCGGCCAATGACCTCTCATCTGCGCCCGGCGGGTCGGTGAAGGTGACCGCTACGATCGCCGAACTCGAGCGCACCCGATCGCGGGCGTAATCGCCGAGCGCGGCCCCGGCAGACCAGCTGTGCAGTTGCGCCATCACATCGGCGCGTCGGCCGATCTGCATGGCTGCCCGCTCGTCGGGTGCCAGTTCCAGGGTGCGCACATCGATGCCGGTGTCGAGGTCCTCGGTCGACCAGCGCAGTTCGGCGAACATCTGCTCGTGCAGCAGCGGGGTCAGGTAGCGGATGCGGTCGGATTCGGCCAGCAGGTCGGCGGCGCGGTCGAGGCCGTCACGGTCGGTCACCGCGCGCAGGGTGGCGCCCTCGGCGGCGGCCGCGGCGGACAGTCCGGCGAGCACGTCGGCGGGGATCGGCGCGCCGGTGCCGAGCCTGCGGTTGGTCTCGCGGGTCAGCGCCAGTGGGTAGTCGGCCGCGGGCGCGTCGGCCGGTGTGCCGGTGCGGCGCAGGATCGCGGTGATCGGCGGTGCGTCCGGGCCGGACGACTCGACGAGTTCGCAGGCACCGAGCAGGCCGTGCGCGGCCGCCGCGACCCGGGCGTTGTACAGCGCGGCACCGAGGGCAACCGCACTGCCGCGATAGCCGACGTCCATGGCGGTGGTGGCCGAGGGATCCAGCGCGATGCGGATCTCGTCGGCGCCGGCATGCAGTGTCCACGGCTGGACATTGCCGCCCGACGGCGCGCGCTGGGCGCAGGCCAGCATGCGCTGGACCGGATCGGCGGGCTCGGGTTCGGGGCGTTCGGCGTCGGTGTTCCAGTCCAGATCGTCGGGCGGCGAGGGTTCGGCGAGCGCGTCCAGATCGCATTCGAGATCGACCCTGGTGCGCCCGGAGGGCAGCTTCCGGCCGAGTCCGATCCGGCGGATGGCCGTGGTGACGCTCGCGCCGCCGAGCATCACGTCACCACCCAGTTGCGGCCAGCTGCTCAGGGTTTCGCCGACCTCGACCATGCTGGCGGCCATCCGGGAGGACAGCTCGGTCGGTCCCATCAACGCGACGACATAGGGCGCCTTGTCTCGGGTGGACAACCCACGCAGCTCGCTCGCGGCGACCCCGCCGAGCAGCCCGTGGAACGGCAGGCGTTCCGGTTCCAGGTCGTAGCGTTCGACGTCGAGCAGGCCACGGTCGCTGGTCTCCATCACCACCGGAATGCGGTGACGGCGCGCGGCTTCGCGGACGACGAGTTTGATATCGAGCGAATCACACTCCTCGACCACCACCGAGAGCCCAGACACGAATTCCTCCACCGAATCCTCGTCGACGCCGGCCCGATAGACCTCGATCGGCAGATACGGATCGAGTTCGGCAATCCTTCGCGCGGTGACTACCGCCTTGTTCGCTCCGATATCGAACAGGCTCGCGGGCACGCGATTGAGATTGGACAGCTCGAGCACGTCGAAATCGGCCAGCCGCAGCGATCCGCAGATACCTTCCAGCGCAATCGTGTACGCCACCGCATGGCCGACGCTCTGGCCCACCACGCCGATCGACATCTCACCCAATCTGCGCTGTTCATCGCGGGTGAGCTTATTGCGATTGCGGTCGAGGCGAATGGCGCGCAAAGTCTGCGGGCCCGGCAATCCGAGTACTCGTCCGCGCCACGGATAGTAGATCCAGCGATCCGATTCCGGGCCTTCCACGCGTTCGGGCGGATCGGTGAGTTCGGCGAACTCGCGGTCCAGCAAATCGCGCAGGTCGCTGAATTCGATATCGCCGCGCGCGCGGAGTTCGGCCAGCACCCGGGCGTCGCCAGGGTGCTGCGGATCCAGTATCAACGGCCGATATTCCACCCCCCGGTCACCCTCACCGGCCATACCCGAACCGACTCTCCGATCTGCGTCCGGGGCCGCGGCGCACCCGCTCGAGCGCACCGTCGGCCACTCCCATATCCCGAAGTTCATCGCACATCAGCAGATACTGCAACCGATCCGCGAACATCCGGTACATCCGGCTGTCCCACCAGATCGGCACGGTCTGATAGCGATCGTCGGGGTAGGGAACGGCGGGGATCAGATCGGCCGCGACACCGCCGCTGCCGCGATGGCGACCGGTGGTGAACGACGCCACGGTGGCGAAACCGTATCGAACGCCGAGGATGCGCGGGGTGTGCGCGATACAGCGCGAGATCGCCGCGCCGAGTTCCCTGCGGTTGGGTACATCCCGTGCCACCCAGGCGCCACGCGACTCGACCACGCCGCGCGGTATCCGCCTGGCAACCATGGCCCGCAATTCACGCTCGCCGGGGCGGCCGTTCCACGGGGCCAGTGAGCCGACCTCCGCGGTGCTCAGGTACGGCCCCTGCGCCCGGACGCCGGCGACGACCGCGCCGGTGCGGTCGGTCGCGGCGAAGAACAGCGTGGTGGATCGACCATCGGCCGCCGCGTCGTATTCGAGGGCGGTCTCGACCCGGAAGTGTCGGTAAACATCCAGCGCACCCTGCAGATATCGCTCCCACAGTCGTGGGTCGGCGTCCGGGGTGGTCGCGGTGAAGTCGCATCCGGAGACGATGTCGTGAAATCGCAACGCCGGGACGCTACAAGTTTCAACCAGGTCGACGGCGATCGTTTCGACAGCCATGACGTTCCTACTCTGTTGCTGCGTGCGCGCACACAGTGATCGAACCCATCAGACAGACTCACCCGGCGCCCCGAACGCGGAGTGAGTACGTCATGGGCAGTATGGGTCATCGGGACCAGAATTGACTAGATATCTGGTTAATCTTCCGAAAACCAATTTTGCGTCCGGAAAAATCCGCAGGTCAGGCCGCTCACGTCCGGGTACCAGGGTAGAAACGAGACCGGTTGGTATGTGTCCAGCAAACCAACGGCAAGCTACACCAGAATGGAGATGAACAACTCCACCGAATGCGGGCCGTGCCAGATCTCGATCTCTTCACGGTAAGCGCGGGTGATCTCGGCAGATGCGGTGGCGTCGTCGACCTGGGCCCACACATCCTCGACCGGATCGTGGTAATCGCCGTTGGGCACGAAGCGGGCGTAGACCCCCTTGGGCACACGCACCAGCACATCACCGACGTGGGCGGCCTCGGGCGCCGGATACTCGAAACCGACCAGAGCGTTGTAGGTCTCGGTGGGATCGGGCACATAAACGGTGAACATGGGGCCCTCGGCCGCGGCACTGCCCGCCGCCCGATCGCGCAGCCGGTCCTTGAGGAACTCGATCAGCTCGCTGTTGCTCACCTTGAAACTCGGCCGCACCCGCGGCACCACCAGACCGCCGTAGATCGCCTCGTTGCGGACGACGATGGAGTAGCTCATCGCGGATCTACCGCCAGATAGAGATCGATCTTGTACGCGTGCGGATAACACTCGAAGTCGCCGGTGAAGGTCCGTTTGATCTGCTTGTGTTCCTCGGCGTAGGCGATCTGGGTCCACAGCCCGGTCATGATCTGCGGAAACTCGCCCATCGAGGAGAATCGCGCGTAGGTGCCGCGCGGCAGCCTCGCCACCAGATGGCCGCGGGTGACCTGGTCGAACGACGAGCACTGATAGCCGACGATCTGGGTGTTGTAGGTGCCCAGTTCCGCGGAGTAGTCGGTATAGGCGCTGGCCAGCGGCCCGCCCAGGTCGTGGTGCAGCACCGCGGCCCACGCCGCTTCCAGATCCTGGTCACGCAGTTCCCGCAGCGCACGCTTGGGGCTGCGCACCGGAAGCCCGGCAACCCACGTCTCGTCCCGCTCGACGATTTCAAACTGCATGGAAAGACTCTTTCGAGATGAATCCGGGGGCAAGGTCCGCATCCGGTCGGCCAGGACCGCCATGCTACCAATCGTGGCGGCCGATGCCGGTCACAAGATCGTTTCACGCCGCTCCCCTTCAACTGGGCATACGTCCGCATTCGCTCCGCCCATGCGCGAACTGACGACTGCCTGCGCCCGGCTGCGCCAACTGGACAAATGCACAGGAAACCCCAAGGCGTGTGATCGAATTGGCGGGTGTGCCGGACCATCGCCGAGCTCGACGAAACACTGACACACTGCCGGGCCTGCCCCCGCCTGGTGGCGTGGCGGGAACTGGTGGCCAGACAGAAGCGAGCGGCCTTCCGGGACCAGACCTACTGGGGCCGCCCGGTGCCCGGATTCGGGCCCGACGACGCGCGCATGCTCATCGTCGGCCTCGCGCCCGCCGCGCACGGCGCCAACCGCACCGGGCGGATGTTCACCGGCGACCGCAGCGGTGAGGTGCTTTACGCGGCCATGTACGGGGTAGGACTGGCCAATCAGCCCACGGCCGTGAGCCGCGACGACGGGCTGCGCCTGCACGGCGTGCGGATCGCCTCGCCGGTGCGTTGCGCTCCCCCCGCCAACAAGCCGACACCGGAGGAGCGCGACCGCTGCCGGCACTGGCTCGACACCGAACTGCGGCTGCTCGCGCCGACCCTGCGCTCGGTCATGGTGCTCGGCGGGTTCGGCTGGCAGGCGCTGCTTCCCGTGCTCGCCGACGCCGGCTGGCGGATTCCCCGGCCGCGACCCAAGTTCGGCCACGGCGCGCACTACGAGCTCGCTGCCACAGATGCCGCGCGCGAACCGCTGCACCTGTTCGGGTGCTATCACGTCAGCCAGCAGAACACCTTCACCGGCCGACTCACGCCCGCCATGATCGAAGACATGCTCGTGCGTGCCGCGACCGCCGCCGGGTTACCCGCAGGGCGGTAACGTCGATGTCGATCAGACCCCGAGCCTCGCGGAGACCCATGCCGGACGACCCCATCGCAGTCCTCGAGCGCTGGCACGATTCCGGCGCGATCTGGCGGGTCACCGCGCGTCGCCCCGATTCGGTCACCGTCACCTTCTACCCCTGCACCGGCGACGAGGAACTCGACCACCTCACCTCCGCCGACCCGGGCCTGCTGCGTTACCTCGCCGACCGCGACAGCAGCGAGGACTGAGCCACGGCGCGCCCGAGCGCAGGTAACGGACTCATCCCAGTCGCGCGCCATCGTTGACCAGGTGCCACCGGTCGGCCATGATCACCACTACCTCGGTGGTCCCAGGCTTGTGCAGACGAGATGGCCCGGACGTCCTGCCTCGCGCAGGCCGACCGGCAGGGTTAGAGAGGTTCGGACAATTGATGCGCAGTAACCGTTTCCGCAGCTGGTCGGCTCGTTTCGGAGTGCTTCTCGGCGCCGTATCCGCGGGCATGTTGTTCGCGGCCCCGGCCCAGACCGAACCCCTGTTCCCCGGCGGACCGGACGTCCCAGGCGTTCCGGCCATCGTCCCGACCACCGCGCCGTGCGCCCCGGAAGCCCGCGCCTGCCTCCGGTTGAGCACCAATGAGGCCTGGCTGATCGACAACGGTCGCGTCGTCTTCGGCCCCACCCCCATCTCGCACGGCATGCCCGGCTACGAAACCCCGCCCGGCGTGTTCGACGTCGATTTCAAGCGCCCCTTCCACTGGAGCACCATGCATCACGCCCCGATGCGATGGGCGGTGTTCTTCAACAACGACATCGCCTTCCACGTCGGACCGGTCGAGCACACCTCGCACGGCTGCGTGCGGATGACCGAAGCGGGCGCGCACCGATTCTTCGAATACCTGAACGTCGGCGACCGGGTCGACGTCGTCCGCTGACACTTCCCACGACCGGTACAAACCGCGCAGGCCGTGGCCGCCCGCCACAACCTGCGACTCACCGGACTCGCCGCGTCCGCATCCGCTGAGCACATCGCGACCGGACTCGCTGCCGCCGTCGACGACTTCCTGCTACGTGCCCGTTCCCGAGTCCCGGCGGAATCGAAATGACCGCGCTCGCCGGGGCGCGCGCCGCCGGGCCTCGACCCAGAACCGACGCCGGTCCGTGGTTCGTCGCGGCGGCGGGCCCAGCAACGGTCCGACGAGCCCTGCGAGCGCGAACGCTTTCCACAGGTGGCAAGAGCCCTGGTTGCGCCCGCGTCCGGATTGCGAAAATCTTTGCTCCGAGTGCGATCCCGACGGCCGACCAGCCCGACGCTGTCCGGGTCGAGGTTCACATGGCGCAGGACGGAGGTCCGCCGACGTGGGAGAGTGCTGTGATCGGTCCGGAGGGTGCGGAACTCGCGGAATTGGCCGATCGGATCGTCGCCGGGCTGCGGGCGCTCGCTCCGCCGGGGCGGCACCGGTTGGAGGCTTCCTTCGCGATGACCGTTGTCTCCGAGTCGGCGCTGTTCCTCGCCGATGACGGCGACCACCCGGTCAGATGCCAGGTGTCGGATGAGGTGTGGGAGTTGGTACGCCGGCATCGAATCCTGTCGGCGAGCCTCGAGGACGGGCCGTGGTGGCGGCTGATCGTGCACGTCGATTCCGATGATGCCGAGGTCGTCATCGATCGGGGCGCGGAGCCTTTCTCCGGTGAACAATTGTTCGCGCCGCAGGCGTATCTGGCGGATCTGGAACAGTATCCGCACAGGCGGCTGCATGCGTGGCTGGCCGCCTACATCGGGCGCGGCGAACCCCAATCGAGGTCACCGCGCGCAGCCGCGGCCGCGGTGCGCGCTGATCAGAGTGCGGGTGTGCAGGCAGTGCCGGTGACCGGCGAGTTGCCGGATCTGGCGACGCTCTGGGCCCGGTGGGCGGCGCTGGCCGCGGCATTCGTGGCGGCCGGATCGGAACGGGGACCGCGCATCGGCCCGTCGGTCGGCATCTTCGAAAGTTCACGGCACAGCGGTTCGACATTGACGCTGCTGCCCGGCGACCGGGCGGTCCTGTCAGGTGGTGTCTGGGATGCACCAGCCTTGGTAGCCGCCTACAACGGCGAGGGCGCGATGCCGCGATTGTTCGCCGGAGCACCGGCCTGGGTGGCCGACCCGGTTCTCAACCCACGGGTGCTGACCGGGATGTTGTCGTTTTGCTACTGGTGGGACCAGGGACAGTGGTACCGCGGCGAATCCGCACCGATGACCGAATGCGCACCCGCGCTGCCCGCCGTGTGGACGGCCGATTCGGTGGCGAAGGTGGTGGCGGGCGTGCTGGACGGACCGTCACAGGATGCCGCTGAACTGCTGGTCTCGGCCGCGCAGGCGGCAGCGGTGACCCCCGCGGCGATCGCTCGAGTTGCCGGCGAGAACGCCGAGGTCGATGTCGACGGTGCCCTGTTCCAGTTCGCGCTCGCCGATCTGGTCGCAGGCGACGTCGTCGGCATCCTGGAGGCGGAGGCGCTGAAGCTGGTCGGTGATCACATCCGCGACCGGGGCTACGACACGACCGAATTCCCGCTCTCGGCATTGCGGGCCGAGCGGATCAGCGTGGGCTGGATGGTGCGATCACCGGTGCCGGACGGTGATATCGCGCTCGACCGGGCGGTCTTCTACGTCGCCGACGATGGTGTGGTGGAGCGTTCGAGCTCGTCGGTGCCGTTGTCGGCATTCATCGCCGATTTCGAGCACCGATTCCGACTACGGACCGGCGGACCGATGTCATCGGCCCGAGGTGGGAGATGACCGGCGAGCTGCGACTGGACTTGGATGGCCTGCGGGCGCGCGGCGCGCGGCTGGCCGACATCGCCGATCGGGTACAGCGGACACACGCCGCGCTGCAGGAGAGCTTGCGGCAGGCGGAAAGTAGCTACGGCGACGACTATATGGGGCGCATGTTCGCCGAGGAGTTCACCCCGCGCGCCGAACACGTTGTTTCCACCGTGGAGGCCATGGCGGGAAGCCTGCACGAGACCGCGGCCGGAATCGTCAGCTCTGCCGATGCGTTCGATACACGAGATACCGACGGTGCCAGGAAAGTGGCCGCGGCGAGCCAGGATCTGGACTCGGGACCGGCCGACCGCACCGAGTGGCCCTCGAATGGCCCGGCCGGCCCGCAATCACAGGCTGGACTCCCGCCGGGCCCGTCCCGTCAGGACGGGGAGTCGCTGGAGCAGAATTCACCGGAGCACCCCGTCAGCGGGCCGCTGAGCACCGACCGGATCCCGACTGGTGGTTACGGGCCCGATAACGCCACGGCATCCGGCGGGTCCCCTGGGCTGCCCGCTGCGAATAGCGGGCTACCTGCTCGAGCACCGTGGAGTCGTTCCCGGCCCGAATCCGGTCCGGCGAGCGGCGATGCGGCCGGCGCGCCCGGCCGGCGGTCCGGACCGCCGGCATCGCCATCCTCCTCCGCGGCGTCACCTCCGCCCGCGGCCGGGTCCGGTGCCCGAACCTCGGGTGCGCCGTCCGGCAGCGGCGTGGCAGGACCCGCGGGGCGGGCCGGGACACCGTGGGCCGAACAGCCGCCCCGCACACCCGGCCACATCCGCACGTCGGGTGCGCCGACCGGCAGCGGTGTCGCAGGACCCGCGGGGCGGGCCGGGACACCGTGGGCCGAACAGCCGCCCCGCGCGCCCGGCCAACCCGGGCCGGGCTCCCCCGGAAACGCTGCGAGACCAGCGAACGCCGGGGCGGATCCGCGGCACGGTCCCGCACAGCGACCGAACGCACGAGCCGATGAAAAGGCGCGCGACCGTGATCGACGCGACGGCCATGAGGCGTTGGAGATCGAACGGCTGGCACGTGCGTTGGCCGAGCGGCATGGAGTTCAGGTAACCGGTTTCGATACTCCCGATCTCCGGCTCGCGCCGGTACAAGAGTTCGTGACCGCCGTGGACCGGGTCCTGACCGACTATCCGATGATCGTGCTTGAGATCGTCGCGGTCGCCGAGCTCGGTGACGAGTTCGGTACGGTGCGGTGGGATTGCGCGCCGCCGGACACCGCGGATGATGCCCGGTCGACAACGGCGGACGGTGCCCGGTCGATAACGCTCGACCGTGCCGCCGCACAGCGGCCGCCCGAACCTGCCCAACCCGCACCGGCGCCGGCCGACAGCCAGGCGGCGGCTGCAGACCGCACCGGTGAGTCGAGCGTGTCGGCACCAGCGGAAATCTATGCGGCCACTTTGCGGGCATTCGGTCGGGCTTTCGACGCTGCCGGTGGCGGACGTGCGCGGCGGCAGGCGCAACGCGCCCTGATCGCGGAATACCTGGGCGCCCTGCCGCGTCCGCGCCCCGCTCTCGCCGAGGTGGTTCGCGGCTACCGGGCCTGGCGTGCCGAGTTGACCGCGGGCGTGGCGGCGCAACCCGAATTCGATGTGGACGAGGCTCTCGGCATCGCGTTCGCGGAGGTGGTCCAGCACGGCGAGAAGGCCGGTATTCAGGCGCGGCTGCTGCATGCGATCCTGGTCGCGGCGGCGGCGCGACCGGAGTAGGTCGTAGCGATGGACGGTTCGCTGTTCAGCCCGGTCGTGGAGTTGCGCAGAGCCTTCGAGGCTCTGCCCGGTTTCCTGCGGACTCCGATCGAGCTGGTGGTGTTCGGCGGCGAACTCCCCCGCGCCGACATTTCCGGGATGCGCCGACTTGCCGACGAGCTGCGTGCCCGCAGTGCGGAACTGGACGACCATTCGGCCGATCTCGCCAGCCTGTTGAAGCAAGAGGACTCGGTCGGCGAGTTGGCCGAGAACCTGCGTGCGGCGCTGCGTTCCTATCGGAAGGACGCGGCCCGGCTCGGCAAGGATGTGGACGCCCTGGCCGATCAGGCGCAAGGTGCGGCCAACGACGCCGAGAAGTGGCTGTGCGTGATGTTCACGTTCGGAATCCACTTGGCATGGCGGATCTACGGTTTGATCGCCGCCGCCGCGGCGTCCGGGCCGGCCGGTCAGGTCGCGGCCGCGCCGGCGGTGCAGGCCACGCTGGCCGAGGGCCGCGCCGAGGTCGCCGTGATGCGCGGGAACCTCCATCGGGCCGTTCAGGCGGGCGGAGCCCAGACGGCCGCCCGGCTGAGCGGTTTGGGACCGGCGCAGTTCGCCAAGTGGATGGGCGTGGCGGTCGCGCTGCCCGTCGGCGTCGACGCGGGTGTGCAGGCACTACAGGTCGCAACCGGCGACCGAACGCCCGAGATCATGGGAGCGGACGGTTCCAACCCCACAGGCATCGATCTGACGTCGATCAAAGTCGCTGCCCTGGCCGGTGCGGGCGGAGCGGTCGGCGGCATGCTCGCGGGCCGGTTCGCTCCGATGGTGTTCCCCCAGATCGCGACCAGCCGAGTCGCCATGGGGCTGGTCCAAGGTGTGGCCGGTGGTATCTCGGGCCTGGGTGCGGCCTCCTTGATCGCCGGCTGGCCGCAGCACTACGAGCAGGTGCTGGGCCCACTGCTCAACGGCGCTTTCGCCGGGGGCATATATGCCCGAAGTGCCTCTCCGCCCGCGGTCGACGGCGCAGGGACGTTCACCCCGCCCGAGGCCATCTCGACCGGGCGCGACGAGAATGCCGCAGCGCGTCGGCCACCGGTCGAGGTGTCGCCGGAATCGAAACGGGCGTGGGAGGCCGCGAGGCAGTCCTGGAAGCCGGCTGCGGAAACCGCGGATTCCGCAAAGGGCCCGGCCAGGCCTCCTGCCGAGGGCGCGAGGAAGGCCGAGGCCGCGCAGCCGCAATCGGGGAATGGGCGACCGACAGGGGCAACGTCATCGGCTGATAGTGCCCGAACGGCCCGGGCGACCGACGGACGAATGCCCGACGGTTCCGGCAGCCGAGCACCTGAAGGAACCGGCAACCGAGCACCCGAGGGAACCACCAACCGAGCACCTGAAGGAACCGGCAACCGAGCACCAGAAGGAGCCGGCAACCGAGCGCCCGAGGGAACCGGCAGCCGAGCACCCGAGGGAACCGGCAGCCGCACATCGGGAACGCAGGCCACTGCCGGTGCTGTGGCGTCGGACTCCGCGTCGGCTCGGCCGCGTCCGGAACCTACCGCGACAGGCGAGCGACCGCCGGCGGAGAAGCCGGCCGCTGGGCGAGCGTCCGTGCCACGGTCGGCCGAGGCGGCGGGAGAAACGTCACCGCCGCCGACGGTCCCGGCGAGTGCACGCCCGGACGGCGGGGTTCCCGACAAGGCCGGTATCCCGGCCCGAGAACACACCGCTGTCGCGGACGGCGCCGGCAACACGGCACCCGCACGCCCCCATCCGGTCGACGGTGAAGCCGGTTCGCCGCGCGTTCACGACGACCATCGATCCACGAGTGGCGGAGAACAGTCGTCTCCGCCGCGAAATGCCGCCGGCGAGCACGACCCGGCCAATCCCACGGAATCGAAGCGAACAGACTCGGCCGGAGACGGCGCCGAAACGGCTGCGGCGGGCGCCGATTCGCCTCCGGTTCGCAACGAGGACGGTGTCCCTGCCGCTGATCAGGGCGGTCGAACCGACGGGGCCGATGCGTCCGCCGGTTCGCCGCGTAGCTATCGCGATCGGGCGGTCGATCTGCTGGCCGATTACCATGCGGCTTCCGCCGACCATGTACCGGAAGGTCAACGCCTGCGCAACCTGCCCGCCGACGTGGTGTTGGCGGGCTTGCGCAGCGGCGATGAGCACCAGTCGATGCTGGCGACGATGGAGATCATCCGGCGTGGCACCATCAGCGAGAAGGTGCCGGACGGCATGGTGTTGCGGCTCCAGCAGGCCGAAGCCGTCTTCGCGATGCCGTCGCGTCCGGTGGAGATGAAACCCGGCGAGGGCAAAGCGCTGGTATTCACGGCCGCCGCGATACAACGTGCGGTGCAGCACGACTCGGTTCTGCTCGTGACCACGACCGATGGATTGGCCTATCGCGAGGTTGTCACCTATCGGAAGCTGTTGGCCGACTTCGGGATCGATGTGTTCCGCGCCGATCAGCAGCAGGGATTCGGTCCGATCACGGAGGGGCGGCCGGCGATCGTGGTCGCGACCGGCGAGACGGTCGGACATTTGGCCAATGCCGGTATCAAACCCCCACGGCATGTGTTGATCGATGAGATCGACGGAATCATCGACCGCGGCGAACGGCAGTTCCTCCGGTCCGAAGGTCCCGAGCAACCGGCCTCGGAAGCAACGACGAAGCAGGTTTTCGCCGCGCACGACTTCCTCACCGAGGCGATCGCGAACAACAAGCTGTCCCATGAGGATTTCGGCCTCAATCGAATTGCCGAAGAAATCGGCGTGCACGCCGACGGCACACCTGAGGTCGTCTACTGGTACGACGGTCAACCGGAGCTCACGCCCGGAGGACGGGCAAAGCTCGAAGCGCTGCCAGGTGGCAAGGACTGGCTGGAGGGAATGGGCGCCTCCCGGCTGGAGGCCGCGGCCCAGGCCGAGTTTCTCGTGCGCAGAGGCGTCCACTACGAAATGGACGCGGGCAAGATCGTCATCATCGATCAGGCCGAGCACGGACTCCAACGGAACCCGAAGATGTCGAGCGAGTCCCGGTGGAGTGCGGAGCCGGGCAAGGCGAGCCTCGCCCAGGCCATCGAAGCGAAGGAGTTCCGCGCGGCCAAGGCTCGAGGGGAGAGTCCCGAACAGCATCAGATCGTGGTGCGTGCGGACACGGAATCGGCCAAACGTATCGATTCGGTCGAAATCTACCGTGTCGGAAAAGACTCACTCTTCGATGAAGTGACCGGTGCGTCCGGCACGCTCACCGACCTGAACCCGGTGCTGCAGAAGGTCTACGGACTGGAACCGGCATACGAAGTCGGGCGGTCACAGACGCATCGGCTGGTGGAAGGCCAGCACGATGTAGTCGAAAGCACCCATGCCAAGCTGCGCACGATCGCCGAATACGCGAACGAGATGCGGGATGGGGGTGCGGGCCGGTTCCAGGAGATCCTGGTTCACCGCAACGACCTGGTCGAGCGGCAGGTGGAGGCGCTGGTTCGCGCCGGCGTGCCGAGAGAGGCGATCGAAGCGGTCGACGCCAAGCGGATCATCGGCTGGGGTGCGGACTGGGAAGCCCAGTTGCAGAAGGTTTTCGACGAGGCCGGTGAGCAGGGCAAGATCCTGGTGATCAACCGGCAGGGCCAGCGCGGCGTCGACATCTCGGTGTCGGATGAGGTGAGGGCCAAGGGCGGCATGCATGTCTGGATGACCGAGACGCCGGAGCAGTCCTACATCCACGAGCAGGCCAAGAACCGAACGGCACGTAACGGCCAGCTCGGTAGCGCACAGGTGGTGATGACGTCCCAGGATGCCCTGATTCGCAATGCCATGCACCTGCGCGGGGTGCGAGAGACGGTCGTCCACTATGAGCAGGCCGTGGCCGCGCACGAAGCCGCCCCCACGCCCCGGACCCATGAGGCGGTCGTCGAGGCGCGTCAAGCCATCCGTGAGCTGGTACCCGAACTACAGCAACGTGCGCTGCGCCACTCCACCTCTGAATTCATCCGGCATCATGCCTTCTCGACCACCATGCCCACCGTCACCCTCGCCGAGGCCGACACCGGGTTGTACCGCCATGCCGATGAAGTCGATTTCACCCGCCCGGATGGACCGGCGGATCGGACCGCACGCCTGGCCGGGTTGCTGGGAGTCCCGGCCGAGTCCGTCGCGAACCAGATCGCCGCACTCGAACGCACCGATGTGGGCGACCCGATGCGCGAGCTGCTGCACCGGGCCGGTATCACGCCGGCAGCGGCCGAGGCGCTATCGCAACATGTCGAGGCGACCGCCCCCGCGGCGGCGCGGGACCGCGCAGTGTTCGGCGACGAAGACGCGTTGATCCATACGCTCCCGTTGCGGAACCGGCTCGCCGAACAACTCGGTATACCGATACCGGGGATCGATGGCGCCGAAGGTATGCGCACGCTCGATCCCGAACTCACCGAGGCCCGTGCGGCTCTCGCGGCAGCACTGGGTTATCCCGTTGCCAGCGTTACTCCCACCATCGCCCGCGATATCCTCGGCGAAGCGGTAGGCGATCACCTATCCGCCCAGGACAGGCCAGAATCCGAGAGACGCACCGATGCCGACACGGCTGCACCGGATTCCGGGCCGGTGCGCCACAACTCCCAGGCTGCGACACACGACACAACAGTCCAGCCCGCAGCCGACGCTGCGTCGGCCCAACGTCCGACCGCCGATGACGCGACAGCACACCCTGCCGCCGCTCAGAAGTCCGACCCGCTCACCAGCACCGTCGACCACGGCTCAGCCGACGATATCGTTGCCGCGGCGTCGCGATATCTGGCGCTCTCGGCTCTGCTCGACTTGGTCGTACAGATCCATCGGCGCAGTCCCAACAGCTGTGTCAACAATGCCGTTACCGGAATGCGAGTGTTGTGTCCGGACAACGCCGATCGTTGCCGGGTGCCGCCGACCAGGCTCGGCGGATATGGCCGCGACGATGTACGCCGGATATTCGATGCGGGGCTCGAGAAGAGCGGGTCGCTGCACGAGGTGGTCGAGTCGCTCGAGTCGCGGCCCGGTGGAATCACGGTCCTGGTCTACAAGTGGAAAGACACCCGAGCCAACGGCACCAGCATCGAGGCCGACGACCATATGGTGCTGCTGGTCAACGACAGCACCTCGGTCGACGATCCGAACCTGCTCGTCGTCGACTTGGCCGCGTCGCGCGACCGTGACACCGCGAACGACTACGGCCCCAAAGACCTCCGAAACCGCCGCACCCTCCTGAACAAGGCCGTCGGCTTCGATGAATGGCTCCGCGACCAGAAAGACCGCATCAGCCTGCCGGCGGAACAACAGCGGTTCGAGACCATCGAGTTCGACCGGGACGGCAACCTGGTCCCCCGATTGCGCACGGATGCCCCCGAGGCCGAGAAGCTGCCGCCAGAGCAGCGAGTCGTGGTTCCGTCGGCCCTGCAAGACGACATCAACGCGATACCCGCCGGCCGCCCCGGCCTCGGCGACGCGCCGTTGGTCCGCTCGGGTTCTGACCACCGGAGTATCGGCAGCAGACCGTCGCACAGCGGGGCCGATCCGTCGTCGCCGAACAGCGCGAGTGCGTTGAATCGTGCGCGAGGCGCGTGGATCGCCGCGCGGCGGCAGGACAAGAACCGGCGTGACGGTACGACTATGACCGCGGCCGACCTGGCCAGGGCTGTGGGTGTCAATCGCAGCACCATGAGCCGGATCGAACAAGGAAGCACACGGCCGCGGCCCGGGCTCTTCGTGAAGATCGGCCGGGCGCTGGGTGTGCCGGCAACCGAATTCGTGGATGCCGCGCGCGATTTGTACCCGGACGCCGACTTCGATCTGACGCCTGCCGCGTACCCCCACGACGCGCCGGGACGTTGGCTGTCGGCGGTGCTTCACGACCGCGACATGTCGTGGGAGGAGTTGGCGGATGCCAGCGGGATCAGCGCGAAATACCTGAACTCGATCGGCAAGGGTGAGACCGTGCCGGGGGCCGCTGTCTTTCTGTCGCTGGGCCGGGCGTTGGGCCTGGGAAGCAGAGCAATAGATACAGCTGCCGAACGCTTCTTCCCAGGAACGACAGCCGATCTCGCTGCAACTGCGTACGCGCCGGGCGAGCCGGGACTTTGGCTCCGAGCGCACCACGTCGATCGCGGCATATCAGGCGAAGAGCTGGCACAGGCCGCGGGGATCGACACCGAGCATCTCCGATCGGTCGAGCGAGCGGAGCGCAACCTCGGGCTGGTCGATTTCCTGGCGTTGGGTAGGGCGCTGGGCCTCGAACGCGAAACCATCGATACGGCCGCCGACCGGTTCTTCCCCGGTGTGCGTGTCGGCCTCGACCCGGCTGCGTACGCTCCCGAAGAGCGCGGCCGCTGGTTCCGAGCATTCCGTTACGACCGCGGCATGTCTCTCGAACAGCTGGCAGCGGCCGCCGGGATCAGCACCATCCACCTTCGTTCGATCGAAGCAGGTGACCGAGTCCCCGGAGTAGTCGTCTTCCTCTGGCTGTGCGACGCGCTGAGTATCGAGACCGACGTGACAGGGCGGGCTGCCGAACGGTTCTACCCCGAGGAAAGGTTCGATCTCGACTGGACCGCCTACACGTCCGGAGAGCAGGGACTGTGGTTGCGGGCACTGAGGTATGCCCATCGCCTGCAACGGTCCGATGTGGCAGACGCTACTGGTCTGACCGAGAAATACATCGGCCAGATCGAGCGAGGAGAACGCACACCGAGCCGACGCACTTTCCGGCTCCTCGGACGGGAACGGGGAATCAGCACGACCGACCTGGATGCCGCCGAGGACCACTTCTCCGCTTCGGCGCTCACCGACGCTCCCGGCCTGCGGTTCGACGACCTCACCGCCGGTGACGAGGCACAAGCGCACCTGGTGGAACAACAGATCGTCGAACTGCTGAGCGGTTGGTCGGACCCGGCGTACGTGCGGGAGATCGCCGCGGCTGCCGGTGCGTCGATTCGGTGGGGCCAGGGGCCGATATCTCTGCGGGTCGAGGTCGATGCGGAGGCCGTGCACATCGACCTCGTCGAGGTCACCGCGGATCACAGCTATGTGCGGGTCGAATGGCGGCTGGGACGCACTCCGGGGCACGTGGAGCGGGCCGCCGAGCCACCGGTAGAAAGGACCTCGGACGAGCTCGATCTCGAACGCCTGATGGAAATGTTCGGCGACTCCGAACTCGATGAGATACCGCCGTATCAGCAGGAAGTTCGCGGGATTCGCAATGCCATCGAGGCACGCCTGCGGGAATACGGTCCAGGCCTTTCCGGCGACCTGGTCGACAGCATCATGCGTGCGGCGAGCGAACTGGTCACCAACGCGAAAAAACACCTTTACAGCAACGCCTCGTCAGCGGGCCTGGCCCCCGAAGAAGTGCTCGATCTGACGATTCGAGGTGCCGGAGACAACCAACAGGTGCACCTCGCGGTCACCAATGAGATCGCTCCGGGCGTCGCTGCGAAACTGCCGAAATGGACACCCGACGAACAAGATGTGAACCGAGAAGGTGGCCGCGGCACCCAGCTCGTGGTCGCCGAAAGCACGGTTGCGGTCCGCCGCGTCATCTTCGCCAACGGCAAGGCCACCGTCGAGCATTCGGTCGAATACCACGCGACACCCCCTGCCGGTGATGTCGCCGTCTCGCACAGCCTCAGCACGACGCGCGCACCCGCTACCACCCGCTACACCACGACGGGCAGATTCCTGCGCGCCGCTGCGCAGGATCCGGCCGGAGCCCCACCCGATCACGTCGTTGCGTGCGCTGCCTCCACCACCCGGGCCGCGTGGGCCGATGGCCTCGACGAGGCACTCATCCCGTACCAGGACGCGGAGAGCTGGGACAGCCTCGTCACCGGCCTCACCACCGGCCTCGCCGAAATCGTCGATGCCGACAGCGCGCTTGTCGAGCGACTGGGCCGTGAAATCGACAGCCTGGTCGACCCCGACAATGCCCGGCACAGTTCGGTCTTCGTCGTCGAGCGTGACGGGATCGCGCACGCCTTCTATGTCACCCAGCTCGACGGCGTCATCTTCGTCCACGACACCGCTGTCCCCCGCATAGCCGACCCCGACCTGGGCGGCAAACCCATTGCCCGAATCCGCGACCGCGAGACCTGGCAGCGATTCTTCCGAAAGTCGTTTCCCCAGGTGGACCGCGCGTTCTTCGCCCATTTCGAACGCACCGCAGGTGTTCTCGCTCCGATACCGCATGTGCCCGGCGCCGCACTCGACGGCACGAACGCGCCGGTCCGTGGACGTCCGAGCGACCAGGACGCCGGTGCAACGGGCCAGGAACGGGTGAACCCTGCGGATCAGCCCGCTCCCCCGGACAGCATCGGCAGCCGTCCATCGATGGACGCGGCACATCGACAGTCACCGATCGACGATCCGTCGGCGACTTCGGTTCCGGTCGCCAATATCCGAACTCGCCTCGCGGAACTGCGAGCCGCCGAGCAGGCGAATGCGCCCGCGACCGAGCGGACTCGGCAGTTGACCAGATTCGCGAACGCGGTCGAGGAAATGGCGGATGCCGCCGCCGCGATGGCTCGCACTCGCGCCGATGCTGTCGCCGAAGATCGTTGGCAGACGGCACTTTCCACCGTCAGTTCGATCGCGACTTCGGTCATGGCCGCGGCCCGCGACAGCGCCCGTCACGACGAGGCCGTCGGAATGCTCGCCGGTCTCGATGCCGCGGTCGTCGGTCGCGTGCACCATGTGTACTCCGCATTGTTCGACCAGATGCGGGCCGCGGGGGAATTGGTGGACGAGGTCGACGCCAGCGACGAACTCGAATACGAACGGTCGGCTCGGCAATACGAATCGCTGGTGAAGCAGATCGACTGGCTCGATGCCCTGATCGCCGTCCTGGAGCACGTGTCACCGAAGGATCGTTCCCAGCAATACCGGGCGCTGATCGACAATTTCCCCCACGATCCGGACCCGCGCGCCCTCGATCCGTCACCTCTGCAGACTTGGCTGATGCGGGAGGCGATCGGTAGCACAGACCGATCGATCGAGCTGGAACGGCTGACCGCTGCCGCCGAGCAACGCCATCGCGCTGCCTTGGCCGCCGTCGGTGAACTCGACCGGCTCCTGATCCCCACCGACCCTCGCGGACCGGTCGACGCGCAACAATCCGTCTCCACGACGGATGCGCCCGCGTCGCCCGTCACCGAACCGGCTGGGTCGCCGCTCCTCAGCCAATTCGCCGAGGACCCTCCTCACATCCGAACGCTGGCGCACACGATGCTCGCACGGCAGCCGGCCGATATGACCCAGTTGGTCGCCGACGCCCAGATCGTGCTATTCGGCGAGACCCACACCAACCCGGCAGGACCGGATTTCCTCGCGCAACAGGCGGCTGCGCTGCGGGCCGCGGGCGTCACCCACTACGGCATCGAGGCACCTCCGAATCCCGCCTTCGACGCCCTCAACGCGGGGGAGAACGTGGACCTGAGCCGGGTCCGATGCGGTCCAGGCTTCAGCAATTGGGCCGACACGGTCAAGGCCATGGCCGCTGCCGGAATCACCATTGTTCCATTCGATGTGGAACAACCTTCCTCATCGAAGGGGTCGCCCCTGCGTGACGTACGCGAATCGCATATGGCGCAGGTCATCACCGAAACGATGCGGGTGCCGGGCGCGAAGATGGCGATCCTGATCGGACTGGATCACCTCACCAGGAAACAGAAGATGTGGTCCGACGTCACCGGCGCCTTTGGCATCGCACTGGCGCAACGACTGACCGACGCCGGATTCGCCACCAGGACGGTGGCGATGTGGGGTGGCGAACCAGGTCAGCGCGAGGTCGTGGACGACGTCGCACGCCGTCTGGGCCTCGGGGACGAAACCTTCGTCACCGATCTGGCGGAAATGTCCGGAGCGGACCGTGGATTCCGCTCTTGGGAATCCGATGTGCTCCTTCATATCGGCCCGCCGGCAACCTATGCGGCACATAACAACCCTCGCGTCCCGGCCCCGTCGATAAGACTGGGATACCGCGAACCGGGCGGGCCGCTCTCGGTCAGCGACCGCACCGCTGCGTCCGCCGCGAACAAACTCCAGCTGTCCGTGGCCACGGATCAAGACTCCACCGGCAAGAGGCAGGCCGTCGCGACCGCCCATGCGGATATCCGCCGGTTCGTCGCCGATTGGGCCAACGCGGATCATGCGCGCTCCACCGAAACTCTCGGTTGGGAGTTGGTATCGATCTACACACATACGCGAGGTGGTGGGGAGGTATCAGCGACGAAGTCGGGAACGAGCGGGTCGCGCATACTTCGCTTCGAGATATCCGACGTCGCAGCGGTGACGCCGACCCCCCTCATCGCATATTCCGAGAATACTGTCGCGGGGCTGCTCCACTACATGGCCCACCGTTTCGGCATCGATCGCCGCGAAGACGGCACCACCGCGATATGGTTCGAATTCGATGAGGCCGGACCGAGTTTCAGCGATTTCGCGCTGGCCGCAGTACACGGAAAAGAGCTGCCCGCCGCCGGTCGGGTGCAGGGCCCCGCCGACGCGATCGGCGCGCGACCGGACCGGGGTTCGGAGCCGATCGGTGCTCGGCCGAGCCGCGATGGCGACCGCAGTCACGCCCACAACAGCTCGGTCGATCCGTTGGTAGCGGGTCTTCTGGAAGTCGTGGACGAGCAGCGAGTCCGCGCCGCTCGCAATGCGATATCCCTCGAGTTCGCGCGCAGCGGCATCGTCGCGAGCAGCGCCGACGCGGCGCATCGACGACTCACCGAGGTCCGTGAGCTGCTCGACGAGTTCCTGGTCCACATCAGGCGCCCCGCCGACGCCGACCCGAACCGCTTCCGACTGCTGTCACATCTATTCCACGCTGTCGAGGCTCGACACAATGCCGTCGGCTCCGACCGTGAGGCGATCGAGCAGCGCATCGACCGACTGCATGAGAGCCTGCGCGAAACCTCCGGCGCAGCCCAGCCCGCGCGGGCATTGTTCTATTCCGAGAAGGGCTCGACTGATTGGGCCGCCAGACTGCAATACGGGCGCGAGATCTGGGGCGATGTCGCGAAGCTACTGACCGCCGAAGAGATCGAAGCGCTGCGGCCTTTCGGCGACTCCGCCAGGAGCGAATCCCTCCAAGCGCTGCAAAGCGCGCTACGGGGGCAACGCGAACTGACCCCAGAGTTGGCCCGGACGATCGAGGTCCTCAAACACACACTGGCGCGTCGACCGTCGCCGGAGCCGATGACGGTGAGTATCGGCCTCTCATTCGATGAACTGGTCATGTCCGAGACCTCCACGGGCAGTGTCCTCTATTTGCCTGAGTTCAAAGTCGCGACGATGGGCGTGCTCCCGCCGATGCGGGCAGCAAATATCGAGGTCACACTGACCGTTTCCGCCGATACTCCGATGTTCCCGCTATTCCCGTTGGACGACTTGCCCGGTGATCGGCCGGTCCTTCCGAGCTTGTTGCTCACGAATGGACTGTGGATCCGGGTCGACCACAAGCAAGACCTAGGCGAGCGGCAGTGGAGACTAGAGGCCACGCAAGTACCGGGCCCCGGAACCCCGGTCGACCGCGAGCCCACCGCCCTCCCACCGCCGACCGTCATCGTTCCGGCCCTGCCACCAGAACTGCGGCAGCCCGCGACGGCCGTGCCGGACCCGGGCGGCATGCCCAGCCCCCAGATCGAGAACCCGTGGGCGGCGGTGGACGTGACACCGGCTCCGGCGCCGCCGACTACGCCGGGCCACCGCACCGAGCCGGACGTTCCGGGCGGGAACAATGCCCGTACGGAAGCCGAGCCGATCGACCACGAGATAGGTGACCCGCAGGCAGCAGCCGACGAGGCCCCGCCCGCGGCGCCTGCCGACCATTCCGAGCGGGCGGCGGGCCCGATCGCCGCCGTCAGCGACATCGGCGTGGGACCCGAGCGCAATGGCCGCTCCAACAACGAGGATGCATTCGACTTCACCACGGTGCATCTGGAGGGCGAAGCGCCGGTACATCTCGCGACCGTCGCCGACGGGGTTGGCGGTTCTCCGCTGGGCGGAGAGGCGGCGTTGGCGGCCGTGCGTGCCGCTGTTGCCGGCATGGCGGAGGCATCGACCCAGCTCGCATCGGCCGGAGAGTTCGCACCGATTCGCGTGGTGCGCCGGGGAATGTCGGCGGCCCGCGCCGCCGTCGCGGGGTTGGCCGAGACCCCGGGACAACCGAACTCCCCCGACGCCGCCATCGCGCTCGCGGTAGTCCACGAGGACAAATTGGTCGTCGACTGGGCCGGCGACACCCGCGTCTACTGGCTGCCGATGGACGGCGGGCAGGCCGAGCAGCTCAACGTCGACGACACCATCGTGCCGAGGTTGGTCGCCGACAATGTGCCCGAAGGCGAAGCACTCGCCATGTCGATCTCCGGCCAACTCACCCGATCACTCGGACGCCCACTGCCCGAGGACGCCACCTCACACGCCACCGAGTTCACCCTCGAGGGCCGCGGATACGTCCTCATCGCCACCGACGGCATCTGGCACGACACCTACCAGGCCGACGCGCTGGCAACGATCATCCGGCAGGTCCACGAACAGTCCCCCGGTGATCACCGTGCGGTCGCGGAAGCCCTCAACGAACACGCCCACACCACCGGCACCCGCGACAACATGACCGACCTCGTCATCTGGGTCGACACCACCGCAACTCAGCCCGCACAGCCCCCCGCCGACCCGCGGCAAGGCTTCATGAACACCGATGACAAGTCGACGAACCCCGGCCGCACCGGAACCGGCGGCAGCAGCCGAACCCCCGGCCCTACCGTGTCCTTCCAGGGCACCGATGATCCGCTCACACGTGAGCGGAGCACCCGCAAACGCCACCTGGAAATCCCCGGCGCGCTCGGACTCGATCCCTCCGTGCTGAACCATCACCATCCCGGCGGGCGCGAATGGGGCGACCCCGCCCTCGACCACCACTCACCCAAAGCCGGCCCAGGCAACGCAGCGCCTGCGACTCCGGCAAACCTGCCGGCCACCGAGGGAACAGAGCCGATACAGGTTCCGTTCCCCACCTCCTCGGACCCGAGCCGCAGCAGTGTGATCGCAGGCATCCGACGCGCTCTGACCTGGTTCGAAGAGGACAACGCGCTGATGTCGCCGTTGTCGGCAGAGAACGAGGCGCACCGCCGCCAGGAGATGTATCTCTTGCGAGCGTTGGCGGCGGACGCGGCGGCAGGTGGGATCGTCGCAGAACTCTTGAGCCCACATTCGCCGCCGGGCGGCAAGGCCTCGTCACACCCGGTCTTTCGACTCATCCAGGCCGTGCATCATCGGGCACTGTCCGGTCTGGAGCCCGACGTGGCGCGTTGGCACACCGTCATGGGTGGACAACCAGCGCGCGCCGAAGCCGATCTGCGAACGATGGCACAGGATGTTCTCCAGGCAATCCGCGACCATGCCGCGGAATTGGCGCCGTTCCTGCTCCGCGGCACACAGATCAACGATCCGGCGCGAGCACGACTGTTGTTGCCGGTGGAGATCCTCGCGGCCGTCGCCACGGGACTGCCCTTGCGGGTGTTGTCGGTCGGCGCGTGCGGAATGCTGGACGCGCGAGCGCACCTGTATCGATACCGTTTCGCGGGTGCGGAATACGGTGATCCGGACGCCGCGACCGTCATCGATGATCGCTGGACGGCCCGACCGGACCAGGTAGACCGGATTCGCGACCTGCTCGGTGTGCAGCCGCAAGTGATCGAAGTCGCCGGCGCCGACCTCGACCCACTGCAAGCCGACAACATCGAGGACCAGCGACGCCTCGCCGCAGGTTTCGTCGGCACCGACAACGACGCCGTGCGACGAATCCAGACCTCGTTCATCGACGCCCAGCGCGCCGGCGATATGCCGATCGACCAGGAAAGCGCGCTCACCTGGCTGCCCCGCCGCCTCGCCCAGGACAGAACCGGCAGCGCCACCATCGTGTGGGATTCGATGCTGCGCAGGTACCTGTCGCCGGAGCAGAACGCCGAACTCGACGCCGTCATCGCGCAGGCGGGCGCGGCCGCCACCGCGCGAGACCCGCTGATCTACGCCAAATACGAAATCATCGACGGTGCAGAGGCATTGACGGTCCGGATGTACACCGGCTCGGACACCCGCGAGTTCGTGTTGCCTACCCAGCTGCCGAATCGCTCGCCGGGCATCGACCTCGGGGACTTCTTCACCGCCGTAGGACTCTTGGCCGCCGAAGAGTCGCCGACGGCGACGCCCGCTGCCGAGACGACCCCACCGGCGCGGACCGAGAGCCCGGCCGGGCAACTCGCGCCGGTCGACAGGCTTCGATTGGATGATGAACGGCGCACTCACATTCTGGATGGTGATGCCACCGGCGGTGGCCATCGGGCCGGCACCGGAAAGCCGGGAAAGACAGAGTTCCCCCCGAGCTGGGACGACGACCAGATCATCGAACTCGTGTGGGCGATCGCTCGGAGCTGGACCAACGCGACCCTACGAGAATTCACGGACGGCCGAACCGGCGCGACACACTTCTGGCAGCTGGAGCACACCCACGAAGGAGTTGATGTCGTCGTTGGGGTGGCGCTGGACGGGCGAATTCTCACGGCTTGGCCCGCTCGGGGGCCCGGAGTCGTACGGAACCCGTCGCGAACGGCACCAACCGCGTCGCCGCCGAGCAAGGTCGGCTTCAAAAGCGAGACTGCCGCCAGGGTGCTGATTACCAGAGGGCCGGAGAGCAAAGCGCCGGGCTTTGCGAAGTTCCCGGCCGATTGGGCCGGCGACGTGGCAACCTTCCGGCGTATCGTCGCCGAAGCCGGTGCGCGCGCCCTTCAGAACAACGCGATCGTCGACCATCCCGAACGACCTGGCCGGCGATGGTTGCTCAGCGCGGAGCACGAAGGGGTCGAATTCTTCATCGAGGTCGACGGCCGAGGGCGTGTGCACTACACGTGGCCGGAGACCGGCCCTGGCGTGACGTACAACCCGCCTCAGAGCGACTCGGGCCAGGTCATTGCTTCCGCCCCGGTCGATGAAACAACCAC
>NZ_BAFY01000208.1 GCF_000308555.1 Nocardia cyriacigeorgica NBRC 100375
CACGCTGCTGAACACGGCGGCGCGCGAGCACACCGTGGTGCTTCCGCAGGCGCTCGGCACACCGGGCTGATTCGAGGCCGGTGGCCGCTGCGGTCGGCTCTCGCGTCTTGCCGTTGTGCTGTCCCGCGTGGGCGGAACACCGTGGTCGTGCAGCCGGGCCGCTGGACGGTATTGCCCACATTATTCACCAATATTAGGCTAGCCTCACCAAACATCGAGGGAGAAGGGAGTCGCGGTGCGCGTCGTCATTCTGTTCGGGTCGGAAATGGGTACGGCCGAGTCCGCCGCCGAAAGCGTGGCCGACGAACTCGCCGCCCACGACGTGTCGGTCTACGACATGACCGACTTCGATGTCGACGATCTCGACGCCCGCGACTTCCACATCATCGTCTGCTCCACCTACGGCGACGGTGAACTGCCCACCGGCGCCGAACCGTTCTTCGACGCACTGAATGCCCGCACACCAGACCTCACCGGCCTGCGGTTCGCGGTCTTCGGCCTCGGTGATTCCGTTTACGGCGACACCTTCAACCGGGGCGGCGAGATCATCGCCGCGAAGCTCACCGAATGCGGTGCGACGCAGGTGGGCGAGCACGCCCGCCATGATGCCTCCACCGAGATCAAGCCCGGCGCGATGGCCCGAGAATGGGCCGCCGGGCTGCGTATTACCGACGAGGCGGCGCTGGCCGCGGTCTGATCGCGGTGCACCGCAGCCGATCTGATCGCGCGTCTGCTCGCGGCGGCTGCCCGATCATCGCCCGCCGGTTGTCGTGGTCAGCCCTTAAACTGGGTGCGGAGTGCGGCACAGCCCGTCGCGCGCGTCTATTCATGAGGTGATGAACATGGCAGCCGGAGTCAGCCCTGCGCAACATCAGGACCCCTCGACCGATCATCCCGAACTGGACGTGCTGCCGGAATGGCCAACCGAGACCATCGCCGTGCTGGTCACCACCGATCCGGCACCGCACGCGATTCCGGTGTCCTGGCCCGTTCGGGCGGGCGATCGCGCCATCCTGCTGAGCCTGAAGTTCGACCGCGGATCGCTGGCCCGGCTGCGCGAGCGCCCCGATGTGGCGTTACTGATCCTGGCCGGCGGTAACGTCGCGCTGTGCGCGCGCGGCACCGCGAAGGTGATCGCGGAGGAAATGCCGGACGCCACCGACTATGTGGCGGTGCGCATCGACGTCGACGTGATAGACGATCATCGCCAGTCGGCGTTCCAGGTGGACAGGGGCATCCAGCGGACGGTGCTCGACGCGACCGAACTGCGCGCGCTGGAAGGCCGGGTGGCCACCCTGCGGTCCTGGGCGGAGGCCGAGAACTGACCCGCGGCAGCGATGTCGGCGGTTCGAACATAATCGTGGGCGAGGGCGCAGCGTCAGCGCCGCGAGGAAGGGGAACATGAGCGTCACACTGGCCAAAGGCGGCAATGTCTCGCTGTCCAAGCAGGCCCCGAATCTGACCAGAGTCACCGTCGGCCTCGGCTGGGACGTGCGCACCAGCACCGGGGCCGATTACGACCTCGATGCCAGCGCGCTGGCCACCGGACCCGACCTGAAGGTGCTGTCGGACCAGCACTTCATCTTCTACAACAACCTGCGCTCGCCGGAGGGATCCATCGAGCACACCGGCGACAACCTCACCGGTGAGGGCGACGGCGACGACGAGGTGATCAACGTCGACCTGGCGGCCACACCGCCGACGATCACCAACATCTTCTTTCCCGTCTCGATCCACGAGGCCGACACCCGCAGGCAGTCGTTCGGCCAGGTGCGCAACGCCTATATCCGAGTGGTCGATTCGACGACCGGCTCGGAACTGGCGCGCTACGACCTCAGCGAGGACGCCTCCACCGAGACCGCCATGGTCTTCGGTGAGCTCTACCGGCACAACGGCGAGTGGAAGTTCCGCGCCATCGGCCAGGGGTACGCCTCCGGGCTGGCCGGGATCGCCCGCGATTACGGCGTCAATATCTGAGCCGTCCGCAATCGAAGACGGCGGGCGCGTGAGGATTTCACGCACCCGCCGTGTTCGGCAGGCCCGGTGAGCACCGGGCTCGCTCCTCAGGCGCCGACCAGGTCCCCGTCACGCTCCCGCGGTCCGGCGCTTTCACGAATACCGAAGCGGTCGTGCAGCTTCCGCAGCGGCGCCGGCGCCCACCAGGTCCAGCGTCCACCGAGTTTCATGGTGGCCGGCAGCAGGAACCCGCGGATCAACGTGGCATCGGCCAGCACCGCCAGCGGCAGGCCGATTCCGAACGCCTTCATGAAGGTGATGTCGGAGACCAGGAAGCCGAGGAACACCACCGAGATCAGTACCGCCGCGGCGGTGACGATCCGGCCGATCCGCTCCAATCCGACCGCGACCGCGGCGGTGCCGTCACCGGTGCGTTCGTACTCTTCCCGGATCCGCGACAACAGGAACACCTGATAATCCATGGCCAGGCCGAACGCCACACCGAACAGCATGATCGGCACGGTCGAGGCCAGCGTCCCGGTGACGGTGAATCCGAGCAGTTCCGACAGATGCCCGTCCTGGAAGATCCAGACCAGCGCACCGAAGGTCGCGGTGAGGCTCAAGCAGCTCAGCAGTACCGCCACCACCGGCAGGAACACGCTGCCGGTCAGCAGGAACAGCAGGATCAGCATCATCGCCAGCACCACGCCGAGAGCGATCGGCAGCCGGTCCAGCAGGGCCTCGGTGGCATCGGCGCTCACCGCTGCCACGCCACCCACCAGCGCCTCCGACGGCGCGTCGACGTCGCGGATGGTCCCGACGAGATCCTCGAGCACGGTGGCGTCGTCGGTGGAGGGGATCACCGACAGGTACACCCCGCCGTCGGCGGCGAATCGCGCGTTGAGTTCGGTCGGTGGCGCGAGCTGCGCACCGTCGGCATAGCTGCCGCTGACGGTATCGACCCGTTGCACATCCGGCAGCGCCGACAGCCGCTGCGCGTACTCGGGCACACCCGAACCGCCCTGCGGCAGCACCACACTCAGCGCACTCTGCTCACTGGTGTCGAACTCCGCGCGCACCGTCTCGGCGACCTGCCGCGACGAGGACGCCTCCGGCATCGACCGTTCGTCCGGGTAGCCGAGTTTCAGACCGAGGAAGGGTGCGCCGAGGACCAGCAGAACCACCGTCACCGTGATCGCCACGGTTCCCGGCCTGCGCATCACGAACACGGCCAGCCGGTGCCAGCGGCCCTCGTGTAGTTCCCGAGACGCCGTGTCACGTCGCCGGATTCGCCACTTGTCCACGCGGGTACCCAGGATCGCCAGCAGCGCGGGCAGCACCGTCAGCGAACTCAACGCGGCGATGAGCGCCACCGCGATGCCCGCGTAGCCGACCGATCGCACCGCCAGCAGCGGGAAGAACACCAGGCCCGACAGGGCCACCGCCACCGTCACCGCCGAGAACGCGACGGTGCGCCCGGCCGAGTTCATGGTGTTGCGCAAGGCCTGCCCTGGATCGATGCCGGCCTCGAGCTCCTCGCGGTAGCGGCTGACGATCAACAGGCTGTAGTCGATCGCCAAGCCCAGCCCGAGCAGCGTGACGACATTGATGGCCAGCGCGTTCAGATCCGTCACCCCGGCCAGCAGCCACATCGCGCCCATGGTGAGCAGCACGGTCACCATCGCGACCGCCAGCGGCAGCAGCGCTGCCATCACACTGCCGAACACCAGCACCAGCGCGATCAGGGTGATCGGGAAGGCGATGGATTCGCCGGTCACCGCGTCCTTCTCCGACTGCTCCACCATCTCGTGCTGGAGCATCGCGTAGCCGCCGACCTGTACGTCGAGGCCGTCGTGGGTGCCGGAGTAGCGCGGGGCGAGGTCGGTGATCCGGTCCTCGACGGCGTCGTCGTCACCGAGGATGGTGGCCACCACCAGGCCGGACGAGCCGTCGGCGCTGCGCAGCGCGGGCGGCCGGCCCGAGGTCCAGTAGGAGGTCACGCCGGTGACGTCGTCTTCTCCGGACAGCCGCTGCACCAGCGCGGTGGCCGCCGCGGCGGTACCGGAATCGTCGACCGGACCGCCGCCGTCGACCAGCAGCACCAGGTTCGGCTGCCCCTGCCCGAACTGGTCGCGCAGCACCTCGGCCGCCACCCCGGATTCGGCGCCGGGATCATTGAATCCGCCGCCCTTCAACTTGTCGAACAAGGTCGAACTGCCTGCTCCGGCCAACATGAGCAGTACCGCGAAGAGAACCAGCACGGCGCGTCTGCGCCGCATGATGAGATCGATCAGTCCCGCCGGCATTACTGCCTCCTAGTCGCGTCATTGCGGGTGGATACACGACTCGGACGAGCCAGCGGGCGCGGATGTGATGGGTTCGGGCACTGTTGCGGCGCAGCTCACAGCTCCGGTGGGCAGCGACCGATCAGCAGCCGGTAGGGGCCCCGGCAGCAGGAGTACCGTGCGGTCAGCGAACGGTGCCGCAGGCCAACGGGCATGGAGCCACGCGCTCAACGAGCACGAGCAACGCGTTCAACCAGCGCGAGCCACGCGATCAGCGAGTGGTGGCCACGCGGTCAACGGACCGTGAGCCACGCGATCAACGAGCGCGAGCCACGCGATCAACCAGCGCGAGCCACGCGATCAGCGAGTGGTGGCCACGCGATCAACCAGCGCGAGCCACGCGGTCAACGGACCGTGAGCGACGCCGTCAGCGAGCGGCCGGCCAGTACCTGCGCCAAGCGGCGGCGTCGAGGGGAGCGCGGGTGCCGCGATCGGCCTCGGCGGCGTCCTCGGCCGCGCGGATGGCGTCGGCGAAGGCGAGGGTGGCCTTGCGCAGCCGTTCCTCGGCGCTGTCACGCCCACCGAGCCGGACCATGCGCAGCGCGGGTGGAATCAGATCCTCGGGCAGCCCAGCCCGATTACTGCGGTGCAGGACCTTCTCGGCCAAGGCCAGCGCGGGTTGCGCCATCGCGATGCCGTCCAGGCAGGAACGGCGCGCCTTCTCCGCGGATTTGCGTTCCTCCCAGGCCTTTTCCTGCGCCGCGATCTTCTCCTCCACGCTCGCGTCCGGCGGCAGCTCGGAGGCGGCGAGATGAGGGCTGCGGTTGACCAGCTTGGCGACCAGCGCTGCCGCCACATCGTCGACGGTGAACTCCCCGGCCGCCTGCGCGATCCGGGAGTGGAACAGCACCTGCAACAGCAGATCGCCGAGCTCCTCCTTGATCGTCTCGGCGTCCTCGTGCTGGATGGCGTCGAGCAGCTCGTAGGTCTCCTCGAGCAGATAGGGACGCAGCGAATCGTGGGTCTGGGTGGTTTCCCAGCCGCCGAAATGCCACAGCCGGTCCATCACCTCGACGGCCTCGGCCAGCCCGGCCGCCAGCGTCGCCGTATCGGTCTGCACGCGCAGCGCGTCCGGCATCCGGCGCGAATCGGATCCCTGGCTCATCGGGCGACCGAGACCTCGGTGGCGACGGTGAGATCGACCGCGCCCTGCGCCTTGCCGTCCAGCGCCAGCAGCAGGTCGGCGAGGTATTGCAGCAGCGGGACGTCACGCAACCGGTCCGCGCCGACGCTGTCCTGTACCCGCGGCAGCGGCACGCCGACCACCCCGCTGGCCGCCTTGTAGGTGGCGCTCGGGTAGATCCGCTTGAGCCGCAACTGCTTGGAGTCGGGCAGGTTCAGCGGCGAGATCTTCACCGTGGTGCCGGTGACCGCGATCTCGGTGACGCCGTACTCACGGGCCAGCAGCCGCAGCTTGGCCACCGACACCAGCCTGCCGACCTCCACCGGCAGCGGGCCGTAGCGGTCGACGAGTTCCTCCACCACCGCGGCCAGCGTCGAATCGTCATGCGCGGCGGCCAATTTGCGGTAGGCCTCCAGACGCAGCCGGTCGCTGGTGATGTAGTCGGGCGGGATGTGCGCGTCCACCGGCAGGTCGATGCGCACCTCCTTGGTCTCCTCGGTGGTGATCGGCTTGCCGTCGGCGGCGGCGCGATAGGCCTCCACCGCCTCACCCACCAGCCGCACGTACAGATCGAAACCGACGCCCGCGACGTGGCCGGACTGTTCGGCGCCGAGCACATTGCCCGCGCCACGGATCTCCAGATCCTTCATCGCCACCGCCATACCGGCGCCGAGGTCGGAGTTCTGCGCGATGGTGGCCAGCCGGTCGTAGGCGGTTTCGGTGAGCGGCTTCTCCGGCGGATACAGGAAGTAGGCGTACCCGCGTTCGCGAGAACGCCCGACCCGGCCGCGCAGCTGATGCAGCTGCGACAGGCCGAGCGTGTCGGCGCGTTCCACGATCAAGGTATTGGCGTTGGAGATGTCGAGGCCGGTCTCGATGATGGTGGTGCACACCAGCACGTCGTACTCGCGCTGCCAGAAACCCTGCACGGTGCTTTCCAGCGCGTCCTCGTTCATCTGGCCGTGCGCGACCACCACCCGCGCCTCCGGCACCAGCTCCCGGATCCGCTTGGCGGCCTTGTCGATCGAGGACACCCGGTTGTGCACGTAGAACACCTGGCCGTCGCGCAGCAGCTCCCGCCGGATGGCGGCGGTGACCTGCTTGTCGCTGTAGGCGCCGACGTAGGTGAGCACCGGATGACGTTCCTCGGGCGGGGTGAGGATGGTCGACATCTCCCGGATGCCGGCCAGGCTCATCTCCAGGGTGCGCGGGATCGGCGTCGCGGACATGGTGAGCACGTCGACGTGGGTGCGCAGCGCCTTGATGTGTTCCTTGTGCTCGACACCGAAACGCTGTTCCTCGTCGACGATGACCAGGCCGAGGTCCTTCCAGCGCACCCCGGTCTGCAACAGCCGGTGCGTGCCGACCACGATGTCGACCTCACCGGAGGCCATGCCCTCGAGCACCTCGCGCGATTCGGCCGGATCGGTGAAGCGCGACAGGCCCTTGACCGTCACCGGGAAACCGGCGACGCGTTCGGTGAAGGTTTGCAGATGCTGCTGGGCCAGCAGCGTCGTCGGCACCAGCACGACGACCTGTTTGCCGTCCTGCACCGCCTTGAACGCCGCGCGCACCGCGATCTCGGTCTTGCCGTAACCGACGTCGCCGCAGACCACCCGGTCCATCGGGACCGGCTTTTCCATATCCGCCTTCACATCGGTGATGGCGGTCATCTGGTCGACGGTCTCGGTGAACGCGAACGCGTCCTCCATCTCCTGCTGCCACGGCGTGTCCGGGCCGAAGGCGTGGCCGGGCGCGGCCTGGCGGGCGGCGTAGAGCTGCACCAGCTCGCCGGCGATCTCGCGCACCGCCTTGCGGGCCTTGCGTTTGGTGTTGGCCCAGTCGGAGCCGCCCAGCTTGGACAGGCTCGGCATCTCGCCGCCGACATAGCGGGACAGCTGATCCAGCGATTCCATCGGCACGAACAGCCGGTCGCCGGGCTGGCCGCGTTTGCCGGGCGCGTACTCGATGACCAGGTATTCGCGCCGCGCGCCGCCGACGGTGCGTTCGATCATCTCGACGAAACGCCCGATGCCGTGCTGATCGTGCACGACCATGTCGCCGGCATTGAGCGCCAGCGGATCGACCTGAT
Source organism: Nocardia cyriacigeorgica NBRC 100375 (assembly GCF_000308555.1). Classification (GTDB taxonomy): domain Bacteria; phylum Actinomycetota; class Actinomycetes; order Mycobacteriales; family Mycobacteriaceae; genus Nocardia; species Nocardia cyriacigeorgica. The sequence continues at coordinate 7,517 of NZ_BAFY01000208.1, forward strand.
TGCGGCGTTTGGCCGGCAGCCGTTTGCCCTCGGTGGGGGCGGTGACCCGGTTGCCGGTGAGATCGGATTCGGCGACGACCACCAGGCCCGCATCATCGAAGATGACGCCGTCGTGCAGCGAACCGCACAGCACACCGACCACGCCGGTCTCCGGCTCCGCGCCGCTGTCCAGCGCGGCGGCGGGCACGTCGGCGTCGGCGAGCCGTTCGAGCACACGCTGGGCGGTACCGTGCCCGGCCACCACCACGACCGCGCGACCGCCGGTGGTGACGTGCGCGCGCAGCGAGGCGAAGATCGTCGCGACCAGCTCGTCCGAACCCCGCGCGGTCGGCCCCGCCTGCACCGGAAGCACGACTTCGGCGGAATCGCCCGAGGTCAGCGGGCTCAGCGTCCACCAGGGCAGGTCATGCTCGGTGGCGCTGTCCTGGATCTCCGGCAGCGAACGGTAGGCCGAGGCGGCCAGGTCGAGGCCGTGCGCGCCCAGCGGCGCGTCACCGCCGAAGGAGGCGGCGGTCCAGGAGGCTTCCAGGAATTCGGCGCCGGTGCGCATCAGGTCGGCGGCGCGGGTGCGGATCTTCTCCGGATCACACAGCAGCAGGTGGGTGCCCTCGGGCAGCTCCTCGGTGAGCAGGCTCAACGCACCGGGGCGCAGCACCGGCAGCAACGCCTCCATGCCGTCCACGGGGATGCCCTGTGCCAGCTTCTCCAGCATCTCCACCAGGGCCGCGTCAGCGGAATTGGCGCTTGCCACCTCGGCGGCGCGGTCGCGGACCGCCTCGGTGAGCAGCAGCTCCCGGCACGGCGGCGCCACCACGACGTCGACGCTCAGCTCCGGCAGCGAGCGCTGGTCGGCGACGGAGAACGGGCGCAGTTCGCTGACCTCGTCGCCCCACATCTCCACGCGCACCGGATGATCGGCGGTCGGCGGGAACACATCGAGGATGCCGCCGCGGACCGCGAATTCACCGCGCTTGCCGACCATATCGACCCGGGTATAGGCGAATTCGACCAGGCGGGTGAGCAATTCGTCGAAATCGGTCTCGGTGCCGACGCGCAGCACGATCGGCTCGATATCGCCGAGCCCCGAAGCCATCGGCTGCATCAGCGAACGGACCGTCGTCACCACCACGCGTAGTGGTTCGGGGAACACCGGGTCCTCCGGATGCGCCAACCGCCGCAGCACGGCCAACCGCCGGCCCACGGTGTCCGCGCCGGGCGAGAGCCGCTCATGCGGCAGCGTCTCCCAGGACGGGAACTGCGCGACCGCCTCGCCGAGGATCTCGGTCAGCTCGACGGTCAGATCGTCGGCCTCGCGCCCGGTGGCCGTCACCACCACCACCGGTGTGCTCGCCGCCACCGTCCCCGCCACGAACGCCCGCGCCGCCGACGGCGCGACCAACTCCACCCGCGACGTGCCGACCAGGTCGGATACGGTCCGCAGCGCGATATCGGCGCCGGCCGCGGCGGCCAGGCCCGCCAGAGGTGGACGTGGGGCAGACATGCTCAACTCCTGAAGCGAACGGGCGAATCGACCGGCTCTGCCATTCTGCCGCTCCTTCGTCGCGGCGTGTTCGCGGCCCCCTCATGGCTCGCTTTTCGGGGGCCGCGAACGGGGCTCCTCGAGGTCGCCCTCCAGTGCCTGCGACGAGGTCGGCGCGACAACATCGATCTGGCCGCCCGTTGCCGGTGCGCACCGGTGATGACCTTGCTTGCCACGAACTGCGCGTGCACACGCTCTCGACAACGCCGATACAGGTGGGCGCATATTCGGGCGGCACCCTGCGGCGCAACCCAATGCAACGGCCGGTCAGCCCCAATTTTCGAGCGAAGCGAGACCGAGCCCCACAGTTCGCGGCCCAGCGCGCAAAATCACGGCACGTAGCGGCGCAGGCGGCGAACTCGCGGAAGTAGGAGAGCTTCTCCGGTGGGACGATCGCCGGCAGCAGGAAGTACCAGGCGCGTTCCATGCGGGTGGCCATCTGGTCGATGGCTTCGGTGCCGACCGCGACGATGTGCACGCCGGTGGTGACGCCCTGCAGCAGCAGGCCGATCGTTTCCGGGTCGAGGTCGGGCATCAGGTCGCCCTGAGCGATGGCGCGCTCGGCCAGCAGGCGGTAGGTCTCACCCCAGGACTTGGCGATGTTGTCGCCCGCGGCGCCGCGGTAGTCGCCGATCTGGTGGGTGAGTTTGAGCATCGCGCCGACCATCGGGTCGTTCATCGACAGATCCGCCACCACGTAGGTGATGCCGATGCAGGCCTCGAGCGCGGGCACCCGGGGATCGAAGAAACCCTGGCAGGAACTCACCAGACGCTCGTTGCCCTGGTCGACGACCGCGCGGGCCAGCTCTTCCTTCGAACCGAAGTGAAAGTACAAGGCGCCCTTGGTCACGTTGGACTGCGCGATGATCTCGCTCAGGCTCGCGTTCGCATAGCCCAAGCGCAGAAAGACATCGGCCGCGCCCGCGAGGACGGAGTCGCGGGTGATCTCCGCGCGCGCTTGCCTAGCCATCAGATCCGCCTGTCATCCCAAAAACCAGCCATCCTGAAGTAGACCGACATCCCGAATTTGACCGACATACCGCCCGAACAGCACCCAAAGGATGGGTGAACCGTACCACCAGCGCGCCGCTCGGCAGACGATTCGAGTATGTGGTGCAAGCTCGTTCGCAATTCACCGGTTAACTCTCCCGGTCAGTTCTCGGTCCCGGCCGGCCACTCCGAACTGAGCTGTGGATCGGCCTCGAGGTGGCGCAGACCGTTCCAGCAGAGGTTGACCAGATGCGCCGCGACGACCTCCTTGGACGGGGTGCGCTCATCGAGCCACCAGGTGGCCGCGGTGGACACCATGCCGACGAGTGCCTGGGCGTAGAGGGTGGCCAGGCTGGTGTCCAGATCGCGGCGTTCGAAGTCGCCGGCGAGGATGTGCGCGACCTGGTTCACGGCTTCGTTGAGCAGGCTCGAATAGCGCCCGTCGCCGGTTTGCGGCAGCTGATCGCGGACCAGGATCCGGAATCCGTCGGTGCGCTGCTCGATGTAGGTGAGCAGCGCCAGCGCCACCTGCTCGAGCCGGACCCGCGACCGATTCTGGGTCAGCGAGGAGGTGATCATGTCCAGCAGCATCGACATCTCACGATCGACGACGACGGCGTAGAGGCCCTCTTTCCCGCCGAAGTGCTCGTAGACCACCGGCTTGGACACCTGCGCGCGCTGGGCGATCTCCTCGATGGAGGTGGCGTCGTAGCCGCGTTCGGCGAACAACGCGCGACCGATCTCGATCAGTTGCTGACGCCGCTGCGTGCCCGTCATCCTCGGGCGGGGCGGCTGGCCGCCGCGGCGGGCTTTGTCGCCGGATGCGCCGACGCGCGGATTCTCGCCGGTCGTGGGTGTCTCGTGCATTGGCCTCCCTACCTACGCCGGCGAATGGTATGGGACAACTGTTCCAGACAGCTCGCGCGCGAGCGCAGCCGGGCGCGCGAATCACGCCCACGGTTCGACGGATCCGAGGTCGGCATGCGAGTATCGTTGCCGTGCCGAGGCGCACTGGCGGGCGCGTATGTGTCCCGTCGATGCGACAATCCGCCGTAGTGTAATGGCAGCACCTCTGATTTTGGTTCAGATAGTTCAGGTTCGAGTCCTGGCGGCGGAGCACGCGAGCACAGCGGATCAGCTCGCGGGTACGGTGTCCAGCGCACGGGTGCGGTGCCGGCCGTTGGCACGGTGGCCTGCCACGGACACGGTGCCGGCTCACGGGCAGTGTGAGCTGCGTGGGCCGCAGGTTTGACCAGCACGATGACAGGCAGCCGAGGGAGATTCATGCCACAGCAGACCGCCGTCGTCGTTCTCGCAGCCGGTGCCGGGACACGAATGCGGTCGAAGACCCCCAAAGTTTTGCATTCGCTGGCCGGCCGCAGCATGCTCGCGCACGCGCTGCATGCGGCGAACGAGATCGACCCCGCGTATCTGATCACGGTGGTCGGGCACGACCGGGAGCAGGTCGGTGCCGCGGTCGCGGAGGTAGCCGCCGAACAGGCCCGCGAGATCATTCCTGCGGTGCAGGAGGAGCAGCTCGGCACCGGCCACGCCGTGCAGTGCGGGCTGACCGCGCTGCCGGACGACTTCACCGGTGACGTGCTCGTCACCTCCGCCGATGTGCCGCTGCTGGACGGACACACCCTGTCCGCCCTGCTCGACGAGCACCGCAGCTACGCCGACCGGCCCGCGGTCACCGTCCTGACCTTCGTCCCGGACGACCCGAACGGCTACGGCCGGATCGTGCGCGACGCCGACGGCCAGGTGGTCGAGATCGTCGAGCATGCCGACGCCACCCCGGAACAGGCCCAGATCAACGAGGTCAACTCCGGTGTGTACGCCTTCGACGTGACGGTGCTGCGCACCATGCTCGGGCGGCTGTCCACCGCGAACGCCCAGCACGAGCTCTACCTGACCGATGTGCTGCGGCTGGCGCACGAGGCGGGCCATCCCGTGCAGGGTGCGCGTCTGGTCGATTCGGCGAAGGTCACCGGCGTCAACGACCGGGTCCAGCTGGCCGCGGCGGCGCGCACGCTCAACCGCTACATCCTGGAACGGCATATGCGCGCCGGTGTGACCGTCATCGATCCGGCCACCACCTGGGTCGACGCCGGCGTGCGGATCGGCCGCGATGTGACGCTTCGGCCGGGTGTGCAGCTGCTCGGCAATACCGTCATCGGCGAGGACGCCGAGATCGGGCCGGATTCCACGCTCACTGATGTGATCGTCGGCGACGGCGCGAAGGTGGTGCGCACGCACGGCGAGGGCGCGGTGATCGGGCCCGCCGCCACCGTCGGGCCGTTCAGTTTCCTGCGGCCGGGCACCGTGCTCGGCGAGTCCGGCAAACTCGGAGCGTTCGTCGAAACCAAGAACGCCGCCATCGGCGCGCACTCCAAGGTGCCGCATCTGACCTACGTCGGCGACGCCACCATCGGCGAGCACAGCAACATCGGCGCGTCCAGCGTTTTCGTGAACTACGACGGGGTCAACAAGCACCACACCACCGTCGGCTCGCATGTGCGCACGGGCAGCGACACCATGTTCGTCGCGCCGATCACCGTGGGTGACGGCGCCTATTCGGCGGCGGGTACTGTACTGCGCAGAAACGTTCCGCCGGGGGCGCTCGCCGTGTCGGGTGGACCACAGCGCAATATTGAGAACTGGGTGCAGCGGTATCGTCCCGGAACCGCTGCGGCGCGCGCGGCGGCAGAAGCCATCGCGGCAAACGAGATGTCGAGTCAGGCAATCGAGCTAAAGGATGGCAAACAGCAGTGACCGCGTCATGGATCGACAATCAGAAGAACCTGATGCTATTCGCCGGACGTTCGCATCCTGAGCTGGCCGAACAGGTCGCCAAGGAACTCGACGTCCACGTCACGCCCCAGACCGCGCGCGACTTCGCCAACGGTGAGATCTTCGTTCGCTTCGAAGAGTCGGTCCGTGGTTCGGACGCCTTCGTGCTGCAGAGCTTCCCCGCGCCCCTCAACGAGTGGCTGATGGAACAGCTCATCATGATCGACGCGCTCAAGCGCGGTTCGGCCAAGCGGATCACCGCGATCCTGCCGTTCTACCCGTACGCGCGCCAGGACAAGAAGCACCGCGGCCGCGAGCCCATCTCGGCTCGTCTGGTCGCCGACCTGCTCAAGACCGCGGGCGCGGACCGCATCATCACCGTCGACCTGCACACCGACCAGATCCAGGGCTTCTTCGACGGCCCGGTCGACCACATGCACGCCCAGCTGCAGCTGGCCGAGTACGTGCGGTCCAACTACAGCCTCGAGCACATCACCGTGGTCTCCCCCGATTCCGGCCGCGTGCGCGTCGCCGAGAAGTGGGCCGACTCCCTCGGCGGCTCGCCGCTGGCGTTCATCCACAAGACCCGCGACCCGCTGGTGCCCAATCAGGTCAAGTCCAACCGCGTGGTCGGTGAGGTCGAGGGCCGCACCTGCATCCTGATCGACGACATGATCGACACCGGTGGCACCATCGCCGGCGCGGTCAGCGTGCTGAAGGAAGCCGGCGCCGGTGACGTCGTCATCGCCGCGACCCACGGTGTGCTCAGCTCGCCCGCCGCCGAGCGGCTGGCCGCCTGCGGCGCCAAAGAGGTCGTGGTGACCAACACCCTGCCGATCACCGAGGACAAGAAGTTCCCGCAGCTGACCGTGCTGTCGATCGCGCCGCTGCTGGCCCGCACCATCCGCGAGGTGTTCGAGAACGGCTCGGTGACCGGGCTGTTCAACGGCAACGCCTGACCCTCGACGCCCGTGACGGGCCCGGACCACACGGTCCGGGCCCGTCATTTTTTGTGTCCGGGTTCCCGCGATCGGCGCGCCGATCGGCGCATACTGGCGAACATAGACCCGCTCCACCGCCGTACCCGATCGGACGATGAGGAGAGCCCTATGAGCACGCCGCAGCAACCGCAGGATCCCGGCAGCGGGGACCGGCCACAGGACGGGGAACCGCGCGCGACGCCGCCGGAGCGGGAGCCGGAAACTTCGGAGCCGTCGAGCGAAGCGGGTGAGGTGACCGGTTCGGCGCCCGGCGAAGGGGCGGGGACCCGGCCACCATCGCTGGACAAACCCTCCGGCGGGGTGGGCACACCAGGTGGTGAGGTGCCCGAGCAGGCCTGGCGGGAGCAGCCGCGGGAGAGCGGGCCGGGGCAGGCGTGGAGCGCGCAGCCAGGCGGGGTCGGGTCGGCGTCCGGGCAACCGCCGTCCGGGGAGCAGCCCTGGGGATCCGGCGGCGCACAGCCGTACGGCGAGCAGTACCCGCAGGGGCACCAGGGCGAGCAGTGGGGCGGCGGGCCGGGCGGAACATCGGGGTACCCGGGATACCCAGAAGGCGCGTATCCGTCGGCGACCGGTGGGCCCGGCGGTGAGGCCGGTGGTGGCTTCCCGTCGTATCCGCAGCAGTCGTTCCAGCCCTACGACGCCCAGCCGCAGCGCTCGGGGGCGCAGGTGTTCTCCATCATCGGGTTCGTCTGCGCGGGCATCTGCCTGCTGTTCTGCCCGATCCTGTTCGGGCCCGCCGGCATCATCCTCGGCATCATCGGTCACAACAAAGGCGAACCGCTCGGGAAGTGGGCCGCGATCGCCGCGGGTGTGGCGATGGCGATCGGGTTGATCCTCACCTTCGCGTTCTTCAACGCCGACATCGTGCCCGAACAGAACTAGCGCGGCCCGCCGGCTCAGCCGCGGGTCGCCAGCACCAAGGTGAACCGGCTGTCCGGGTCGGTCCAGGCCTTGTCCAGGGTGAACCCGGCGGCGGACAGTTCGGTGTCGAGACCTTCCAGGCGGAACTTGGCGGAGATCTCGGTGCGTAGCTGCTCGCCACGGGCGAAGTCGAGCACGAGGCCGAGATCGGCGACGTCGACCCGCATGTCCGCGGTGGCTTCCAGCCGCATCTCGATCCACTCGTTCTCGGCGTCCCAGACGGCGACATGGCGGAAGTCGTCGGGAACGAAGTCGGCCGCGAGGCGGGCATTGAGCACGTGCAGCACATTGCGGTTGAACTCGGCGGTCACCCCGGCGGCGTCATCGTAGGCGGGCACCAGGATCGCCGGGTCGATCACCAGGCCCGCACCGAGGAGCAGGTGTTCGCCGGGTTCGAGCACGTCATGGACGTCGGTGAGGAATTCGGCGCGTTCGGCGGGCACCAGGTTGCCGATGGTGCCGCCGAGGAAGGCGATCATCCGGCGGCCTCCACGCGGCAGATTGTGCAGGGTGTCGGTGAAATCGCTGACCACTCCGTGCACCGCGAGCCCGGGGAACTCACGCGCGACCTCGGCGGCGGTGGCTCGCAGCGCGCTCGCCGAGACGTCCTGCGGCACATAGGTTTTCAGCGGACCTTCGGCGGTGAGCGCCGACAGCAGCAGCCGGGTCTTCGCCGCGGAGCCCGCGCCGAGCTCGACCAGCACCTGCGCCTGGGCCGTGCGGGCGATCTCGCCGACCACCCGTTCGAGCAGGGCACGTTCGGTGCGGGTCGGGTAATACTCGGGCAGCTCTGTGATCTGCTCGAACAGTTCACTGCCGCGCGCGTCGTAGAACCACTTGGGCGGCAGCCACTTCGGATCGGCGGTGAGCCCGCGCCGAGCGTCCGCGCGCAGCGCCGCGGTGAGGTCGTCGTCGGTGAGATGGACTTCCAGCGTCGGTGCGGTCATGGCGGAATCCTTTGCGTCGGGAGGCGAGTCAGAGGTCATTCGTTCACCGCACGGTCCAGCGACTCGATCGTCAGCCGACCAGGGGCGGCGCACACCAGGCTGTGTTCGGGGATCGGCCGCCAGCGGGGGTCGGCGTCAAAGGGTTCGGAGGCGACGATCGCGAAGTCGTCGGTGACCAGGGCCGAGAGCGCGTGCTCCCAGGCGGTGGCCCAGATGGTCGAGCCGTCGCCGAGCAGGAAGTTCAGCCGCGCCGCCGGTGCGTGGGCGAGCACAGCGGTGAGCAGCAGCCGGAGCGCGTCGGCAGGGCTCGCCACCAGATCCGGCGGCGCCCCGGGCGTGAGCAACCCGCGCAGCAGCACCCACATCGCGGCCGAGTCGGTGGCGGACTCGGCGTCGAGCAGGTCGGCGGTCTGGAACATCCTGGTGGCGCCGGCTCGGGTCGCGGCGTTGTCCAGATCGGCCAAGGCGGCGGTGAGCGCCTTGCGCCAGTTCGGCACGACGCCGTTGTGGCTGAAGGCCCAGCCGTCATCGATGAACGGCGCGCAGGCTGCCCGCTCGACCGGCATTCCCACCGTCGCGGAACGTACGGCACCCAGCACAGCGGTGGATTCGATCTGCGGTAGTACTTCGTCCACCGCGGGGTCGGTCCAGATAGGCGCGGCATTGCGGTAACGGCTGACGCGAGCCCGGCCGGGATGGTCGGCGTGGCGCCACCACGCGACCCCGAACCCATCGGCGTTGATCGTGCCGCCACCACGCATGTCCCGCGGCGCCCACGCCTGCGTGCGCAGTGCGTGCACACCGCGGGTGAGCAGCTCGCCGACCGGTTCCGGCGGGCCCACATACGCCAGATGCCTACACATGGCCGCTCCTTCGGGACCATGGGCCGCTGACCCGAGTCGGGCCGCCGCAATCGGCGAATGGACGCCGGCTACCCCTCACGGCGCCGTCGCCGATCACGCTGCCTCCCCCGGCCGCAGATCACGGGCCAGCCGGAAACCGGCGAAGATCTGCCTGCGGATCGGATGATCCCAGTTGCGGAAGGTGCCGCGGCAGGCCACCGGGTCGGTGCCGAACGAGCCGCCGCGCAGCACGCGATAGTCGCCGCCGAAGAAGACCTCCGAATACTCGCGATACGGGAACGCGCGGAAGCCGGGATACGGCTCGAAACCGGACGCGGTCCACTCCCAGACGTCGCCGATGAGCTGATGGACGCCGGTCGCCGAGGCACCCGCGGGATACGCGCCGACATCGGCCGGTTCCAGGTGACGCTGGCCGAGGTTGGCGTGCGCTTCATCGGGTTCGGCCTCGCCCCACGGATAGCGGCGGGACCGGCCGGACTCCGGGTCGTAGCGGGCGGCCTTCTCCCATTCGGTTTCGGTGGGCAGGCGCTTGCCCGCCCAGCGCGCGTAGGCCTCGGCTTCGAACCAGCAGACGTGCACCACCGGCTGATGCGGCCGCAAGGGCGTCATCACACCGAACACCCGCCGCCACCACCGTCCTCCGGGATCGCGCTCCCAGAACTGGGGCGCCACCAGACCGGCCTCCAGGCGATGGTCCCAGCCACGCTTGGACCACAGTTCCGGACGGTCGTAGCCGCCGTCGGCGATGAAGGCCAGGTACTGCTCGTTGGTGACCGGTGCGGCATCGATGGCGAATCCGGGCACCGACGCCAGATGCGCGGGCCGCTCATTGTCGAGCGCCCAGGGGTCGGTGGAGGTGCCCATGGTGAACTGGCCCGCCGGGATGATCACCTCGCCGCTCACCGCGGCGGTTCCGGTGGGCGCCGAGGGCGCGGACAGCACCGGCGCGCCCGCCCGCAATTGGTGGGTGGCCAGCATGGTTTCGTCGTGCTGCTGTTCGTGCTGGGCGATCATGCCGAAGGCGAACCCGCCCTCGACCAGCGGTGTGCCGCGCAAGGTGCTGCTCTCCAGCACATCCCACACCTTCTCGCGGACCGTGGCGACGTACTCGCGGGCTTGGCCGGGGTCGAGCAACGGCAGCTTCGGACGGTTGGCGCGCGCGTGTTTGAACGCGTCGTAGAGCTCGTCGATATCGGCGCGCACCGGCTCCCGGCCGCCGACATCACGCACCAACCACAGCTCTTCTTGATTGCCGACGTGGGCCAGGTCCCACACCAGTGGGCTCATCAGCCGCGAATGTTGCGCGACGAGTTCGGCTTCGTCCAGGCAGTCGGTGAGCGAGGCGCTGCGCGCTCGGGCGCGGGTCAGCGTCTCGGCGATGCGGGAACGGAGCCGTTCGGTCTCGGATGTGTCCTCGGCGGGCAAGTGGATGGTCACGATGGAACTCCGGATGCTGGTGGATCGATGATTGTCAGCGCATTCGGTACGCGCGGCAGCGGCTCTGCCGGGCCGTCGGCGCACGGAACGGATGTGGACGCAGCAGGCGTGCCGGGATGGGCACCAATGCCGCCGAGCCCGAGAGGTCGCCCGCTCATGAGGCACTCCCGGATTCGAGTCGGCCCGGGTGACGGGCACTGCGACAGCGCTGTGCGGCGGCGTGGATGGCGTCGGCCGCGGCCGGTGTCGCGGCATGGGTGGCCGCGGCGTCGAGTAGTTCGGCGGCGGCGGCTCGGATCTCGCGGTCGGCCAGTCCGCAGCGGGCGGCATCGAGCCAGCGCCCTGCTGTCGGGCCGGCGATCCCGGTGGCCTCAGCGACCGCGGCGGGGCTCGACATCAATGCGTCGATGACGTCGATCGGAACCGTCCAGCTCTCGTCCGGTTGCGCGTCGAGATAGCGGACCTCGAGATGCCCGGACGGCCGGACCGGCGGGAACATGGTGGTCAGGTGGTAGTCGAGGTCGCTGCGGTCGGGGCGGCGGCCGACCTCGTCGTCCAGGGCGCCGGAGAGCCAGTCGGCGAAGGTGGCGCCGGGCGGGGCGGCCCACGAGCAGTCCGCCGCGCCGGTGCCGAGCCCGCGATCCCACTCGCCCGCACTCGACGACGCACCGGTCTCCGGCTCCCGGGACCGCACGCACAACAGCGGCGCGTCCAGGGCCCAGCGGGCATAACCGGCGATCGGGTCGGCCCAGTCCTCGACCGGGGGCCGGGTACGGGAATGGTCGAGGCGCAACCACGTGCGCATGCGCTGGGAGGCCCACTCCCCCGCGGGTGCGCCGCGCAGTTCGGGCGAGCACGCGAAGGCGGCCGAGAGGGCGGGGCCGATGGCGTACAGGGCGGTCCAGCGGGCGACGGCCTCGGCGGGATCGGTGCCCGCGTCCACACTGACCTGGATGGCCGCGGTATTGCACATCATGAGTTTGCCGAACGGACCGAGACCGGCGAGGTATCGCTCCATGGCCTGATAGCGGGGCAGCCGCAGCACCCGGCGGGCGCGGCGCCCGGCGTCGGCGGCCGCGGAAACCATGCCGACACACTGGGTTTCGAGGAGCTTGCGCAGCATCTCGGTGTCAGCGCGCAGCTGCTCGATGAGCTGGGCGGCGGTGGCATACGGTGCGCTGGAGAGTTCGATCTGACCACCGGGTTCGATGGTGACCCGGCTGCCACCCGGTAGCGCGAGGGCGGGCGAATCGGGGGCGATGGACCGTGGGGCGTACGGTCCGAGGGCGTCCGCGAGGAGATCGAGCGGCGGACGCGGGGCGGCCGTGGGGCCTGACGCCGGACACTCACCGTGGGTGGTGAGCCATTCGAGTTCGGCGCCGATCAACCCGGGCGGCCCGAGTTTGAAACAGACGCCGCCGATGTAGGCCTCCGCCGCCGCGCGAGTGGACAGCTCTCGGTCGGCGGCCATCTGCCCCGCCTGTCTGCGCTCGAGGGTGACCGCCATGCTCGACCTCCAGGTGGTTCCGGTGCGCGGTGGATATGCGGCGCGTGGATCGTCGGGATATTCGGTGCTGCGATATGGCGTTGGATATGGCGTGGGGGTAGTTCCGGCGTCGTCGTCGGTGGATTCCAGGGTAGCGACGGATACCGACAAGTAATGGGCAAGCGTTCGGCCGATCGAGCGGATATCGTCGTCGGCATGCTGAATGAGCAGCGGATACGCGAGGACACCCCCGGTGTCGGGCACGGTCTGGTCTTCCTCGACAGCGCGGGATCGTCGCTGCCGCCGCGGGTGGTCACCGAGACCGTCATCGCCCATCTGCGCCGTGAGGCCGCGGTCGGCGGCTATCGCGCGGCCAATGAGCGCCTCGGCGATCTGGCCGCGGTCAAAGAGTCGATCGCCACGCTCATCAACGCCTCCCCGGCAGGCATCGCGCTCAGCGACAGCGCCACCCGGTCCTGGGCGGACTTCTTCTACTCGGTGCCGCTCGGGCCCGGCGACCGCATCCTCATCTCCGGTTCCGACTACGCCAGCAACGCCATCGCGGCCCTGCAGCGGGCCCGCGCGAGCGGCGCGACGGTCGAGCACATCCCCAGCGACCCCACCGGCCAGCTCGACCTGGATGCCTTCGCCGGCCTGGTCGACGAGCGGGTGAAGCTGGTGTCGCTGCTGCACGCGCCCACCAACGGTGGACTGGTCAACCCGGCCGCCGAGGCCACCAGGATCGCGCACGAGGCCGGCGCGCTGGTGCTGCTCGACGCCTGCCAGTCGGCCGGACAGATCCCGCTCGACGTCGCCGAACTCGGGGTCGACGCGCTGTCGGCCACCGGGCGCAAGTGGCTGCGCGGCCCACGCGGCACCGGATTCCTGTACGTGCGTCCAGAATTGGCCGCGCGCATGGAGCCGACGCGACTGGATCTGCACAGCGCGGAGTGGACCGCCCCCGACGACTACCGCCTGGCCCCGGACGCCGGCCGGTTCGAATTCTGGGAACACGACGTGGCGGCCAGGCTCGGCCTCGGCGCCGCCGTCGACTACCTGCTCGAGCTCGGCCCGGACGAGGTCTACGCCGCGATCGCCGCCCGAGCGGAGTACCTGCGCAAGGGCCTGGCCGAGATCACCGGCGTCACCGTGCGCGATCTCGGCATCCGGCACAGCGGCATCGTGTCGTTCACCGTCGACTCGGTGGCACCTGTCCAGGTGCGGGATCGGCTGGCCGCCGAGGACATCACCGTCACGGTGAGCCACCGCAGCTCCACCCTGCTGGACATGTCCGGGCGCGCTCTCGACGCCGTGGTCCGCGCCTCGCCGCACTGTTTCGTCGACTTCGCGGAGCTGGACCGGTTCCTCACCGCGGTAGCCGAACTCTGACGGGCCCGCGGCGATGTCACAGCGCGAGCTGATCGTCCTCGGCACCGCGAGCCAGGTGCCGACGAAACAGCGCAACCACAACGGCTACCTGCTGCGCTGGGGTGCCGAGGGGATCTTGTTCGACCCGGGTGAGGGCACCCAGCGGCAGATGATCCACGCCGGTGTCTCGGTCACCGATCTGACCAGGATCGCGGTCACCCACTTCCACGGCGACCACTGTCTCGGGCTGGCGGGCGTGGTGCAGCGGATCAATCTGGACAAAGTGCCGCATCCGATCGACGCCTACTACCTCGCCTCCGGCGAGCAGTACTTCGAGCGGCTGTGCGAGGCCAGCGTCTATTACCGCACCGTCGAATTGACCAGACATCCGATCACCGAACCGGGCCCACTGGAGGCACCGGGGGCGCCGTTCCACCTCACCGCGGCCCGCCTCTCCCATCCGGTGGAGGCCTTCGGCTACCGGATCACCGAACCCGACGGCCACCGCATCCGGCCGGAGCGGCTGGCCGCGATCGGCCTGCACGGCCCGGCGGTGGGCCGGTTGCAGCGGGACGGCCGCATCGACTGGCACGGCCGCACCGTCACCCTCGACGAGGTGAGCACCCGCCGTCCCGGACAGAGTTTCGCGTTCATCGTGGACACCCGAATGTGCCCGGCCGTGCACGAACTGGCCTCCGGCGTGGACATGCTGGTCATCGAGGCGACCTTCTTGGACGCCGACGCGCACCTGGCCGAGGAGTACGGCCACCTCACCGCGGGCCAGGCCGCCAGGGTGGCGGCCGAGGCGGGCGCGCGCACCCTGGTGCTGACCCATTTCTCCCAGCGTTACCGCACGCTGGACGAACACTTGGCCGAGGCGGCAAAGGAATTCAGCGGCCCCATCGTCGTCGCCGCCGACCTCACCCGTATCCCGCTGCCGCCACGCCGCTGAGCTCACCGATCGCGCAGCGCGCGGATACCGGAACCACTCCAAGGGAATTCGCGGGTGCGGTCCCGCCACGCCGACACCGGCGGCGTGTTCGGTACGCGCCACGCCGAGGCGGCGCGCGCCCGGGGCATGGCGGACCGGGCTACTATCCCTGAGCCGGTCGGCGGTCATGGGCGCACAACCGGCACAGGCGGTGCGGCGGGGTTCGGGCACGCGGGTCAGGGGCGGCCATCGGACGACATGCGAGCGCAACCGCCATTTCATGCGTGAATGTGGCGCTGAACAGCGCACACACGGAGGGGGTTAACGCGAGGCTCGAACAGCGGGATAGTTGAGGCAGGTCGGTCGGCGGCCCCTGTGGCCGGTGAGGAGCGGGTGCGTTGAGCAGGTTCACCGAGGAGATGTACGCGACGGCGCGCGAGACCACGCGCGGGCTGGTGACCGGGGAACCGGATGCGCCGCTGCGGCAGACGTGGGGCGAAATCCATCGGATCGCGCGGCGGATGGCGGGCGGTCTGGCCGCGGCAGGCATCGGGCACGGCGACGCGGTCGGAGTGCTGGCCGGGATGCCGGTCGATATCGCGCCCGCCTGCCAGGGCGTGTGGATGCGCGGCGGCTCGATCACCATGCTGCATCAGCCGACCCCGCGTACCGATCTCGCGGTGTGGGCGCGCGATACCGAAACCGTGCTCGGCATGATCGAGGCGCGGGCCGTGATCCTCGGCGCCCCATTCGAGGCGGCCGAGCCGCTGCTGCGCGAACGCGGCATCGCCGTGGTGCTCGTCGACCAGTTGCGCGAGGGCCCCGATACCGATCCGCTGCCCACCGATGAGGCCGATATCGCGCTGCAGCAACTGACTTCGGGTTCCACCGGCTCGCCCAAGGCCGTGCGGATCACCCATGAGAATTTCTTCGTCAACGCGCACGCGATGTTCAACCGGGTGAAGTTCCAGCTCGACAACGACGTGATGGTCAGCTGGCTGCCGCTGTTCCACGATATGGGCATGGTCGGATTCCTCAGTGTCCCGATGCAATTCGGGGCCGAGGTGGTGTGTGTGACACCGATGGACTTCCTGCAGCGGCCGATCCTGTGGGCCGAGCTGATCGACAAATATCGCGGCACCGTCACCGCGGCACCGAATTTCGCCTACTCGCTGCTGGCTCGCCGGCTCGATCGGGCCGAGGGCTCGAAACTGGATCTGAGCTGCGTGCGCTATATGTGGAACGGCGCCGAGCCGGTCGATCCGGACACCATGGAGAAACTCGCCGCGGCCGGACAACGCTTCGGACTCAACCCGATGGCGCTCACCCCCGTCTACGGCATGGCCGAAACCACCCTCGCGGTCTCCATCCCGGATCCGGGGCACGGCCAGGTGCTCGATGTGGTGGACGCCGATCTACTGGAGGCCATCGGCAAAGCGGTTCCGGTGCACGATCAGCACGCGCATCACGGAAATATCCGCCGACTGCCGACGCTGGGCTATCTGGTCGACGACTTGGAGGGCCGCATTGTCGACACCGAACGTCAGCCGTTACCCACCCGTTCGGTGGGCGTGATCGAATTGCGTGGTCCCGCCGTCACTTCCGGCTATGTGACCGTCGAAGGTTTCCGGTCGGCCCAGGACGCCGATGGCTGGCTCGACACCGGCGACATCGGCTACTTCACCGAAGAAGGGCTGATCGTGGTGTGCGGCCGGATCAAGGACGTCATCATCATGGCCGGCCGCAATATCTTCCCCACCGATATCGAACGGGCGGCGATGCGGGTCGAGGGCGTGCGGCCGGGCAATGCGGTCGCGGTGCGGTTGGACGCCGGCCAGAAACGGGAGAGCTTCGCGGTGGTGGTGGAAAGCAACGAGCACCAGAACCCGGACGAGGTGAAACGGATCGAACGCGAGATCGTGCACGCGGTGTTCTCCGAAGTGGGTGTGCGGCCACGTACAGTCGCGGTGCTCGGCCCCGGTGCCCTGCCGAAAACGTCATCGGGCAAGCTGCGCCGCGCCGCCACCGCGGTACACCTGCACTAATGCAGCTGGTTCTGCGCGGTCTCCAGCCCGACCCGCAGCAGTAGCTCCACGGCGTCGGCGGCCTGCTCGACCAGCACCGGCACTTCCTTGCGCTCGGGTGCGGAGAACGGTTTGAGCACGTAGTCCGCCGGATCCTGCCTGCCGGGTGGGCGGCCGATGCCGATGCGGGTGCGCAGGTAGTCCTTCGTGGTCAGCGCCTGCGACACCGAACGCAGGCCGTTGTGCCCGCCTTCACCGCCGCCGCGCTTGAGCCTGATCGCGCCGAACGGCAGGTCGAGTTCGTCGTGCACGACGATCACCTCGGTCGCCGGCACCGAGAAGAACCGGGCCAGCGCGGCGACCGGGCGGCCGGACAGGTTCATGAAGGAACGCGGCTTGGCGATCAGTACCTGACGGCCGTCCAGGCGCGCGGTCAGCAGATCGGCGCCGGACTTCTTGTGCACACTGAAACGGCCGCCGACGCGCTCGGCGAGCACGTCGGCGACCAGAAAGCCCACATTGTGCCTGGTGCGCTCGTATTCGGGCCCGGGGTTACCGAGCCCGACGACGAGCGCGGGCGTGGAGTCGGTCATCGAGACAACCGATGCGCGAGTCTTATTCGGCGCTCTCGCCCTCGGCCTCGGCTTCGCCCTCACCCTCGGTCTCGGCAGCGGCGGCCGGGGCGGCGATGACGTTGACGATCAGGGTGTCGGGATCGACGGCCAGGCCGACGCCCTCGGGCAGCTGCAGGTCGGAGGCGTTGATCTGGGTGCCGGCCTCGACATCCTCGACCGAGACCTCGATGGTCTCGGGGATGCTCAGCGCGTCGGCCTCGATGGAGACGGTGGTGGCGTCCTGGGTGACCAGGGTGCCGGGGGCGGCGTCACCGACGATGGTGATGGTGACGTCGGCGGTGACCTTCTCGCCCTTCTTGATGACGAGCAGGTCGGCGTGCTCGATGTAGCGACGGATCGGGTGCACGACGACCGACTTGGTCAGCGCCAGCTGCTTCTTGCCGTCGATGACGAGGTTGAGCACCGCGTTGGTGCCGTGCTCACGCAGGATCGCCGCGAACGCCTGGGCGTTGAGCGCCAGGTGCTGGGGATCGGTCTGGTGGCCGTACAGGACGGCGGGGACATTGCCGTCGCGACGGGTGCGGCGGGCCGCGCCCTTGCCGAACTCGGTGCGGACTGCGGCTTCGAGAAGGTTGGCGTCGGACATGACCTGATCTACTCCTACGGCTCTTCCGGGCTGGTCAACGGTGGCGCCAGGGAACGTGGGAGCCCTGGCTCGGTTGGTCTACTCGTCGGGCGAAGACAACAACGAGGACGGCCGGAAGCCGAGCCGCGTCGATCACGGTGTCGCAAAAGTCTGCGGTCACCCTCGCCGAGACAACCTGAACACCATAGCGCAATAGTGGCCGAGCACCGGAATCGGGTGGTCACCGCAGCCGCACCGGTCGGTCGAACCACCGATTTCGAGCGAAGCGAGACCGAGCATGCGAGTTCGCGGCCGGTCTCGCGTTTCCGCTGCCGCCGCGCAAGCCGAAGGCAAGCAGCAGCAGCGGAAACGCGAGACATCCGGGGGCCGCGAACACGCGCTGCCGCAGGCAGCGCAAAATAGGCACAGTCCGGTTGCCATATTCTCTCGCATCCCGAAAGGTTGCCGCTGTTGACCGCCTCCACTGACGGCGCTGTCTCGTCCGGTCCACGCGGGCTGCCCGCCGAGGTGTCGAGGCGGCGGACCTTCGCCGTCATCTCCCATCCGGACGCCGGTAAGTCGACGCTCACCGAGGCGCTGGCGCTGCACGCCAAGATGATCTCCGAGGCGGGCGCCATCCACGGTAAGGCGGGACGCAAGTCCACGGTCTCGGACTGGATGGAGATGGAGAAGGCGCGCGGCATCTCGGTCAGTTCGACCGCGTTGCAGTTCAACTACCGCGCCGCGGGCTCCGACATCGACAATGTGATCAACCTGGTCGACACCCCCGGCCACTCGGATTTCTCCGAAGACACCTACCGGGTGCTGACCGCCGTCGACGCGGCGGTCATGTTGATCGACGCGGCCAAGGGTCTCGAGCCGCAGACGCTGAAGCTGTTCCAGGTCTGCCGCCACCGCGGCATCCCGGTGATCACCGTGATCAACAAATGGGACCGGCCCGGCCGGGCACCGCTCGAGCTGCTCGACGAGATCGATGAGCGCATCGGCCTGACGCCGACCCCGCTGTTCCTTCCGGTCGGTATCGCCGGCGATTTCCGCGGCCTGCTGCGCCGCGGCCCGGACGGCGAGGCGGTCGAATACATCCACTTCACCCGCACCGCGGGCGGTGCGACCATCGCACCGGAGGAGTCGCTGACCCCGGAGCAGGCACAGGCCCGCGAGGGCGAGGCGTGGGAGACCGCGGCCGAGGAGAGCGAATTGCTCTCGGCCACCGGTCAGGACCACGATCAGGAGCTGTTCCTCGCCGGGCAGACCTCACCGGTCATCTATGCCTCGGCGATGCTGAACTTCGGCGTGCGCCAGCTGCTGGAGACCCTGGTGGCGCTGGCTCCGGCGCCGGCCGGGCGCCGTGATGTCGACGGCGGTATGCGCGAGACCTCCGATCCGTTCAGCGCGGTGGTGTTCAAGGTGCAGGCCGGTATGGATACCGCGCATCGGGACCGGCTGGCGTTCATGCGGATCGTGTCCGGCGAGTTCGAGCGCGGCATGGTGGTGACCCACGCGCAGACCGGGCGGCCGTTCGCGACGAAGTACGCGCTCACCGTTTTCGGCCGGGAACGCGCGACCGTCGATACCGCCTACCCGGGCGATGTGGTCGGCCTGGTGAACGCGACCGCGCTGGCGCCGGGCCACACCCTGTTCGTGGACAAGAAGGTGGAGTTCCCGCCGATCCCGTCCTTCGCACCGGAGCATTTCGCGGTGCTGCGGGCCCAGAGCGCGGGCAAGTACAAGCAGTTCCGCAAGGCCATCGACCAGCTCTACTCCGAGGGCGTGGTGCAGGTGCTGCGCAACGACGCGCGCGGCGACGCCTCGCCCGTGCTCGCGGCGGTCGGCCCGATGCAGTTCGAGGTGGTCACCGCCCGGATGCAGGCCGAGTACAACGTCGAGACGCAGATGGATCATCTGCCCTACACGCTGGCCCGCCGCACCGACGCCGGCTCCGCCGAGGAACTCGGCCGCCAGCGCGGCGTCGAGGTGTTCACCCGCAGCGACGGCGTATTGCTCGCGCTGTTCAGCGACAAATGGCGGTTGCAGTACATCGAGAAGGAGCATCCGGGGCTGACCCTGGAACCGCTCGTGGCCACCGCCGACTGAGCCGGATGACTCGGCCCCCGGCCGCGCGGGTCACCGTGGTCGGGCGGGTCGGTCTCGCACCGGAACGGTTCAGCCCGCCTCCGGTTCGCGTTCCACCGATTCCAGCCCGGAATCCCTGGCGATCAGGCCCCACCGGCTCGAGGTCAGCCGCAGGCTCGGCAGATCACTGAGCGAGAGCACCACTTCATAGGTGCGTTCGTAGCCGGTGTGCGAGATCCGCCAGCGCCGGTCGTCGCAGCGGATATAGCGGTCGGAATAGAACGCCGCGCCGCGTAGCAGCATGTTGTGCTCGGGAATGAGCACCGTATCGGCCAGGTACCAGGTGCCGGTCGCGGTATCGCCGTCGATATCGATCTCGGGATGATCGCAGCGGTGTTCGGTGATGACGTGCGGCCCGAGCGTATTGCGCATGAACGCGATGAACGCCTCCCTGGACTCGAATTGCAGGTACTCGCTGTAGGTGGCCGTCGCCTCGGCGACCATGGTGTCGGCGAATTCGTCCCACTGCTTGGTATCCAGCGTGCGCAGATAGCGGTACTTCAAACGGCAGATCTCGGATACGTCGTCGCGCGCACCGTTCTCGGGTGCCGGAATCGACCCCGGCATCCGTCCGAACAGAACCCGGCCGACCGGTTCCCGCTCTGCGCCCGACTCGGAGTCCCTACGCTCCTCGTCCTGGTCCATACCTCAACGATCCCACCCGGACCCGGGCATACCGAACAATTAACGAGATCTGTATCAGATCGCTATCACCGAGCTGATCCGGCACGGCCGGTCGGTCAGCTGCCGATGGTGAAACAGGTGCGGCAGAAGTCTTCGCCGAATTCGGTCAATCGCAGGCTCTTGCGCACGATCTTGGGCGCGCGGCCCGCCTTCTTCAGTGCCGCCTCCACCACCGGCTGCACCTCGAGCACCATGTAGCGGCTCAGCACCACCGGATCGTCGGAGGTCAGCGTCAGGCCGAGCCGGTTGAGGTTGATCAGATACGAGCGGGCCCGATCCGGGTAGCGCACGCCGGCCTGTTCGGGCACCGAGGTCAGATCACCGGACACCAGCTCCGAGCCGATCCCCAGTGGGCGATTGGTGCGCACGTCGACCGAGGGCTGCGGGCCGTTGAGCGCCATGAACCGCAGGATGCGCGCCTCGTCGGGTGCCAGTTCGTCGAGGATGCGGTCGTAGGCGGGGTGCACATCCTCGGTGAAATACACATCGGCCGACCGGGCCAGCAGCGCGTCGCCCCGCCTGCGCAGCTCATCGACCGTGGCCGAGCGCAGATACGAGCCGACCCCGATGGCCTGCTGACCGGCGCCGCCCTGCGGATTGGGCACGTAGCTGACGATCTCGCGCACCGATCCCTCGGTGACCCCGAGCGCACTGCGCGCGATCGAGCGCAGCGCGTTACCCGTGCGCTCGGCGATCTCGGCGGAGGACTCGCCGTCGAGTGCGGCCTGGGTGATCTCGCGGGTCATCTCATAGGAGGTCTCTACCGCCCACTGGCCGCCGCGCACCACCGTGCCCGCCGCCAGCCCGGCGGCCCGGAACACCCCGCGGATCAGCCGGGCCTCATTGCTGATCTGCCGCTGTTCGACATCCGAGCTGCGTTCCACAGCACGGGAACCGGCCCGGGCCACGTCCTGTCCGGTCCTGTCGTCTGCCACGTCTACTCCGATGTATCGCCAGGTGAACGATTCCGCTCACAGATTATTGCCCACCAGTCACGATCAGATGTGGTGGTGGTCATTGTCCCCACCCCCGCGTGGAACCACGACATCACAGGAGGGCACTGTGGTAAACGTCTCAGACACTACCTGTGGTGCGTGGCACTCACGCTTGGAGTCGGAGCCGCACGTCACATAGGGTCCTGCTGCCGACGGGGTGCTAATTTGAGGTGCCGGTGAGGCGGCGATCACCGGGTATCGGCAGGAGGGTGTCGTGTTAGAGAGTGTGTTCGGGATTCACCCGACGATCCTCCTCGAGCTTGTGACCATTCCGCTTTTCACTGGCGTCATCGGCTACATCACCAACTGGACCGGTGTGCTGATGCTGTTTCGGCCGATCGCATTCCACGGCATCCATGTTCCCGGCCTGCACGCACTGTATCCATTCCTGCCCAAGCGAATTCAGGTGCTGCCGCTGCTCAGCTACGACGGGCGCATGGGCTGGCAGGGAATCGTGCCCTCGCGCGCGGACAAAATGGCCAGCATCGCCGTGGACAAAGGTTTGTCGAAGCTCGGCAGCGTCGCCGATTTCTATCGCGAACTCGAACCCGACGCGCTCGCCGAACATCTGGCGAGCATCGCCGACGAGCAGATCCGCGATATCGTCGAGGAAATCCTGCGCCGCGAACATCCCCAGCTCTGGTACAACCTGCCGAGCCAGGTGCGGGAGATCGTGCACGACCGGGTTCGCGCCCAACTGCCCGACATTCTGCGCCAACTGACCGTGGAACTCGGCGAGAACATCGATCAGCTGCTCGACGTCAAGCAAATGGTCATCCGCTATTTCCAGGCCCGGCCACAATTGCTGAACCAGCTGTTCCAGGTGCTCGGCGCGAAGGAACTGCGATTCATGCAGAATTTCGGATTCTACTTCGGCGCCCCGATGGGCGCGGTTCTCGTCGCGGTGCTGCACCTGACCGGCTGGCCGACGCTCGCGGTGCTGCCGATCGGCGGCGTGATCATCGGCTGGGTGGTGAACTGGGTCGGTATCAACATGATCTTCGCCCCCGCCGAGCCGAAGTGGTGGTGCCCGTGGCGTCAAGGGCTGCTGATCAAACGGCAGCCCGAGATCACCGCCGGCTACGCCGAATTGGTGTCCGGTCAGGTGGTGACGGTGGCCAATATCGGTGACGAACTGTTGAACGGCCCGCGCTCGGACCGCACCATGCAGATGCTCGAGGACACCCTGCGCCCGGCCGCCGACCGCGCGCTCGGCCCGGCCCGCAGCGCGGTCAAGTTCGTGCTCGGCAGCCGCGAGTACGACGCCCTGCAATCGACGATCACCAGCGAGGCCATGGCCATCGCCCCGATCGCCTTCGCCGATCCGGACTTCAACATCCGGCAGGGCAGGCAGATCAACGACTACATCGCCAAACAAATGTCGGCACTCTCGCCCAACGACTTCGTGGAAATGCTGCGATCGGCCATCAAACAGGACGAATGGTTGCTTTTCGTCCATGGCGGTGTGCTCGGGCTCTTCGCCGGTTACGCTCACATTCTGGTCTTCGGGACGGGAGTGGCGACTACATGGATGTAACCGGCTCAGCGGCATCGGCGGCGTCCTCGGATTCCGGCGGTGCCGACGAGCCGGTCACCGCATCCACCGAGGTAGCGCACCTGTTCGAGTACGAAACAGAGTCCACGCTGCCCGCCGGCCGGACCAATCCCCTGCGTCGTCCGATCGTCACCGTGCGCACCGCGAGCGGTGTGGTGCGGGTGGCGTTGTCGACGGTCGCCGGCGCCGCGGGCTGGGGCGTCGGCACCGTCCTCGACGTGACCGGGACGGTGGTCAGGCGCAGCGCCGCGGGCGTACCGCCCGCCGAGATCCGCGCCGAGGCCGAGGCCGAAGTGCGGGCCGCGCTGCGCCGCGCGCTGGGACTTTCCGAGACAGAACAGCCCCGGCGCCCCACCAGCGCACCCACCCTGCGTGAACAGGGCGCCGCGCTGCTGCGGCTGTCGGCCAGCACCCACGCCGGCGACGAGGGCCATCCCGCGTTCGCGAACATCCTCGCCGAGATCACTCCCGACGAGGCCCGGATCCTGCGCTACCTGCGCACCGATGGTCCGCAGCCGTCCATCGAGGTGCACGGCGGCAAGCTCAGCCGGCTCGGCTCCGAACGGCTCGGGCTGCGCCAGGAATCGGGTCTCACCCTGCTCGGCGAGCATGCCGGGCTACGGTTCCCCAACCGCATCCAGCACTATCTGACCAACCTGCGCAGGCTCGGCCTGATCGAACTCGCCAAGGAACCCGTCGGCAATCCCAACCGCTACCAGCTGCTCGAGGCGCAATCTCCGGTGCGGGAGCTGCTCAAGCGCTCGGGATTCGGCACCAAGGTGTCCTACCGCAGCATCATCCTCACCGGGTTCGGCGCGGAGTTCGTGCAGACCTGCCTGCCGGTGGTGCTGCACGAGGGGCCCGCGGCCGAGACGAGCTGAGGATCAGGCTTCGTCGGCCAGCTCCAGCCAGCGCTCTTCGGCCGACTCCTTGTCCGCCAGCACCTGTTTCAGCTCCGCGCCCAGAGTGACCAGCTTGTCCGGGTCGGTGGCAGCGTCCGCCAGGGCAGCGTGCAGCTTCTGCTCGCGCTCGGTGAGCTTGTCGATGGTGCGTTCCAGCTTGGCCAGTTCCTTGCGGGCGGCCCGGTAGGCGGCCGAATCGGTGACGGGCGCGCTCGCACCGGCGGCGGCCGGCTTCGCCGCGCTCGCCCGGCCCTGCTGGGCTTCCCGCCGGGTCAGGTACTCCTCGATCCCGCCGGGCAGGTTGGTGAGTTTGCCGTCGCCGAACAGCGCCCAGGTGGAATCACAGATGCGCTCGATCAGATACCGGTCGTGGCTGATCACCACCAGGGTTCCGGCCCAGTTGTCGAGCAGATCCTCCAGCTGTTGCAGGGTGTCGATATCGAGGTCGTTGGTCGGCTCGTCGAGCAGCAGCACGTTCGGCTCCGACATCAGGATCCGGGTCAGTTGCAGCCTGCGTCGCTCACCGCCGGACAGATCGCCGACCGGTGTGCGCTGGCGCGCCGGCGTGAAACCGAGCCGCTCGGCCAGCTGACCGGCCGATATCTCCTTGTCGCCGAGCATGATCCGCATCGCGATCTGCTGCACGGCCTCCAGCACTCGCATATCGGTGGGCAGGTCGTCGAGTTCCTGACGCAGCCAGCCGATCTGCACGGTCTGGCCCTGAATCCGCTTGCCCGCGGCCAATTCCGCGTCACCGGCGAGGGCGCGCAGCAGGGTGGTCTTACCGGAGCCGTTCACCCCGACCAGACCGACCCGTTCGCCCGGTGCGAGCCGCCAGGTCAGATCCCGGACCAATTCGCGGCCGTCGGGCGTGGTGAGGGTGGTGTCCTCGAGTTCGATGACGACGCGGCCCAGCCGTTTGCGGGCGAACGCGCTGAGCGAAACGCTGTCGCGCGGCGGCGGCACATCGGCGATCAGCGCCTCGGCCGCCTCTACCCGGTAGCGCGGTTTGGAGGTGCGGGCCTGCGGGCCGCGCCGCAGCCAGGCCAGCTCTTTGCGGGCCAGATTGCGCCTGCGCGCCTCGGTGGCGTCGGCCTGCCTGGCGCGTTCGGCGCGGGCGAAGATCCAGTCGCCGTAGCCGCCCTCGTAGCTTTCCACCTTGCCACCCACGACCTCCCAGGTCTGGGTGGCGACGGTGTCGAGGAACCAGCGGTCGTGGGTGACCACGACCAGGGCGCTGCGGCGGGCCAGCAGATGATCGGCCAGCCAGCGCACACCCTCGACATCGAGGTGGTTGGTCGGTTCGTCGAGCACCAGCAGATCGAGATCGCGCACCAGTGCCGCGGCCAGCGCGACGCGGCGGCGTTCACCACCGGAGAGATTGGTGACCGAGGTGTCGAGGCCGAGCCCGGCGATGCCGATGCCCTCCATCACCGAACGGATGCGCGGGTTGGCCGCCCATTCGTGTTCGGCCACCGAATCGGTCATGGCGTCGTCGGCCAACCCGGCCAGCACCACCGAGCCGACAGTGGCGCCCTCGGGCAGCACACCGCGCTGGGTGACCACGGCCATGCGCAACCCGCCGACCCGGCTGACGCGGCCGCTGTCGGGTTCCTCGATGCCGGTCAGCACCTCCAGCAGGGTGGTCTTGCCGCCGCCGTTGAGGCCGACGACGCCGATGCGCTCACCCGCGTGCACGCCGAGGGAGACGTCATCGAGCAGCGGTTTGATGCCGAAACTCTTGCTGACCTGTTCGAGGTTGATCAGGTTGGACATGAAACCTTTCCGTGCCTTACCCGGCGTAGTGGGGTCCACCCCCGTGGAGGCCGGTCGACTCGCCTGCCCTGAGCAAGAGTACCGAGTAAGCGATGGGCCTCCCCGCGCGGCAATCGAGGACGTTGCGTCCGCCCATGGGGTCGGATCAGCCGATCTTGCCGCCTTCACGCCTCGGCTGCGGATGTGGGCCCTCGCCGCCGACCACCCGGGCACCGGGGACCGGGCCGGTCGCCGTGCGCACGCTACGGCTCACTCCGGCGCCGGCGAGTTCGGCGGCCACCGCGACGGCGGACTCTTCCGACTCACACAGGAACGCACATGTCGGTCCGGAACCGGACACCAGCCCGGCCAGCGCGCCCGCGCTCACCCCCGCCCGCAGTGTGCGGCGCAGCTCCGGCTTCAACGACACCGCCGCCGCCTGGAGGTCGTTGCCGAGCAGCGGGGCGAGCTGTGTCGGATCGCCGGAGGCCAAGGCCTGCATGAGTTCCTGCGGCGCGCCCAGCCGCGGCGGATCGCCGATCTCGCGCAGCCGATCGAGTTCGTGGTAGACGGCCGGTGTGGACAGTCCCCCCTTGGCGAGTGCGATCACCCAGTGGAAGGTGTTGCGCGACAACACCGGCAGCAGCCGCTCACCGCGTCCGGTGCCGAGCGCGGTGCCGCCGTGCAGGGCGAACGGGACGTCGCTGCCGAGTTCGGCCGCCACCGCGGTGAGTTCCTCGCGGGACAGGCTGAGGTCCCACAGTTCGTTCAAGCCGACCAGGGTGGCGGCGGCATCGGCGCTGCCACCGGCCATTCCGCCCGCCACCGGGATGCCCTTGCTGATCGAGATCTCCACCAGCGGCGCCCGGCCGGCCAGGTGGGCCAGCCGCACCGCCGCCTTCCACACCAGATTGGTGCGGTCGGTGGGCACCTCGCTCGCGCCCTCGCCGCTGACGCGCACCGTCAGGGACGCCGATGGCGCGATTTCCAGATCATCACCGAGCGACAGGGCCTGGAACACCGTGGTCAGATCGTGGTATCCGTCCGGGCGCAGGTCACCGACTCCGAGATGGAGGTTCACCTTCGACGGCGCACGCACGGTGACAGGGCTCGGCACTACGGACAGCACGAGGCCCAAGCGTAATGGGTGATCACGACAGGTGCGCGCGCCGACGGCTTGCGCTAGATACCCCAAGGGGGTATTTTCTCTTGTGTCGGGGATACCCCCAGACCGTATAATTACCGCGAGCGAAGGAGTGGGACATGGCCACCAGCACTTACACCGTCACCGGGATGACCTGCGGGCACTGCGTCAGCTCGGTGAAGTCCGAGATCGGCAAGATCGACGGCGTCACCAGCGTGGACGTCGATCTGGCCTCCGGCCGCGTCTCGGTCGACAGCACGGCGCCGCTGGCCGACGCCGACGTCGCCGCGGCTGTCGACGAGGCCGGTTACGCGATCGCGAGCTGATGTCGGATCGCCGCAAGCTCGCAGCGGTCGGCGGTGCGCTACTGCTGCTGTTCGGCGTCGCGCTCGGTATCGGCGCCCTCGTGGGCGACCGGACCGAGCCGGCGCCGGGCGAGCAGGCCACCGCCGACCACGCGCTCGGCCTCGCCGACCACGCGTCCGGATACACGCTGTCCGAGATCAGCGCGCCGGAGACACCCGGGCAGGCGGGCACGCTGCGATTCCATATCGCCGGACCGGACGGTGCGCCCGTCACCGAGTTCACCACCCAGCACGACAAGAAGCTGCATCTGATCGTGGTGCGCTCCGACACCACCGAATACCGGCACGCCCATCCGGAGATGGCCGCCGACGGCACCTGGTCGATCGACTGGACCTGGGACGCGCCGGGCACCTACGGGGTCTTCGCCGACTTCGTACCCGCCGGCGGCGACAGCACCGGCCTGGTACTCAGCCGGACCGTGCCCGTCGCGGGAACCGTGCAGCTGCAACCGCTTCCGCCGCCGTCGCCCACCGCGAGCGTCGACGGCTATACGGTGACCCGTACCGGCGAACTGACCACCGCCGGTGGCGAACTCCGTTTCGACATCACCCGCGACGGCGTTCCGGTCACCGACCTGGACCCCTACCTCGGCGCCTACGCCCACCTGGTCGCGCTGCGCACCGAGGACCTCGCCTACCTG
This sequence comes from Nocardia cyriacigeorgica NBRC 100375, assembly GCF_000308555.1. Taxonomy (GTDB): domain Bacteria; phylum Actinomycetota; class Actinomycetes; order Mycobacteriales; family Mycobacteriaceae; genus Nocardia; species Nocardia cyriacigeorgica. Next base: position 35,213 of record NZ_BAFY01000208.1, read on the forward strand.
CACGTGCATCCGCAGGGTGAAGTGGGCACGTCATCGCCTGGACCGCAGGTGAGCTTCCACGCCCAGGCGCCGAGCGCCGGCGCTTACCGGCTGTACCTGGATTTCTCGCACGATGGGGCGGTGCATACCGCCGAATTCACGATGGAAGTTTCCGGCGCGGCACCGGCCACCGGTGATCACGGCGGCGGTCATCGCTGATCCAGCGGCTGGGTGGTCGGGCCGCCGTTCGGGCCCGGCGAGCCCTCCGTCCGATGATCGCGGGGCTCCGGGCGATCAGCCCTGAGCAGCCAACCGGACGAACGCGGCGGTATCCAGCGTCTCCCCGCGTGCGGTCGGATCGATACCCGCGGCGATGAGCCTGCGTTCGGCCTCCGCCGGCGAGCCCGCCCAGCCGGACAGCGCCGCGCGCAACGTCTTCCGGCGCTGCGCGAAGGCCGCATCCACGACGGCGAACACCTTCGCGCGGTGGTCGGCGTCCATCGGCCACGGTGGTTCGGCGAAGCGGTCGATGCGCACCAGACCCGATTCCACCTGCGGGACCGGCCAGAACACCTGACGCCCCACCGCACCCGCCCGGCGTACCGTGCCGAAGAAGCCCGCCTTCACACTCGGCACGCCGTAGATCCGTCCGCCCGGGGTCGCCGACAACCGATCGGCCACCTCGGCCTGCACCATCACCAGCGAGGTGGTGATGCTCGGCAATTCGG
>NZ_BAFY01000207.1 GCF_000308555.1 Nocardia cyriacigeorgica NBRC 100375
CCGCACGCGATGCTGGAGACCGTCAACGACCCGCGCGCCGCGGCCGCCGCCGCGGATGTCGTGCTGGCGACCGCGGGTCCCGGCACCGAGGTGGCGCTGGAATCCGCTGACCTGAAGGCGGGTTCGGTGGCGGTACTGGTCGGGTACGGGCTGGCCCCGTCCACGCTGAACGACGCCGATCGCGTCGTCGCCACCAGTGCCGCGCAGATGGCGGTGACCGGCACCGATATGGCGGGCCCCGACGGAGTGCTTCGACCCGTCGATGCCGAGCTGCCGCAGATCCTCAGCCGTCGCGCCGTGGCCAGGCGTTCGGAGAAGGAACGCATCTTCGTCTACAACAGCGGACTCGTGCTCACCGATATCGCCGTCGCGCACGCGCTCGCCGAACGCGCGATCGCCGAGGGCAGAGGTACCGAGGTACCGCTGTGGGATTGATGGAGACGGATGGCGCGGCTGCGCTGGTGGACGCCGAAGCGGCAGCCGAGGCGGCGGTCCGCCGAGCCGGCACCACGGCATCGTCCGCACGGGGCACCGGCGGGATCATGGCGATGCCGCTGCCCGCCCACCGGGACGAGTGGGAGCAGCGGATCATCGACGACCCGAATCTGCTCGGCGACATCGCTTTCGCCATCGGCGGGCCGTTCCACCTGATGTACCCGGCGCGGGTCGCCCACAATGTCCGTGGTTTTCAGCAGGCGTTCGCCGAGGCGGGCCTCGACGGGCTGGTCTACTTCGGCAAGAAGGCGAACAAGGCCGGGTGCGTGGCGCGGGCGTGCGCGGAGCAGGGCGCGGGCGTCGACGTCGCGAGTACCGGCGAGCTGACGGCGGCGCTGGCGCAGGGCGTTCGGGGCGCGGAGCTGATGGTGACCGGCCCGGAAAAATCCGATGACCTGCTGTGGCTCGCCGCCAGGCACGCAGCGCTGATCGCGGTGGACAGCGTCGGCGAACTCGAACGCATCGCCGCACTCGGCCTCGAGGTCCGGGTACTGCTTCGGGTGCTGCCACCGGCGTCGGCCAGCCGTTTTGGCATGACCGACACCGAAATCGAACAGGCCCTCACCGCCGCCACCGCGATGACCTCGGTGCGGTTGGCGGGCTTCAGCTTCCACCTGTCCGGCTACGACCCGGTACCGCGCGCCGAACTGGCCGCCGAGCTGGTCGACCGGTGCCTGTACGCACGCACGCTCGGGCATCCGGCGGACACCGTATCGATCGGCGGCGGCTTCGGGGTGGACTATGTGCCCGCCGAAGCCTGGTCCGGATTCACCGGCGAAGCGAGCCGCCGCTGGTTCCACACCGGCAAGAAGTTCGACAGCTACTACCCGTACCACTGCCCCGAGCCGGGGCCGGCCATGCTCACCGCGATCCTGAATCGCGATGGCTTGGCCGGGCGGCTACGCGAGCACGGCATCCGGCCGGCCATCGAACCCGGACGGGCATTGCTCGACCGGGCAGGCAGCACCGTGTTCCGGGTGCAGGGCAGCAAGACCCGGCTCGCGCACGGGCACCCGTACCGCATCCTGACCGTCGACGGCTCCAGCCTGAGCCTGTCCGAGCAGTGGTTCGACAGCGAATACCTGCCCGACCCGGTGCTCTGGCCGGTACGCGCGGGCACCGTCACGCCGACGGTGGTCGGCGCGGCGACCTGCCTGGAGTCGGACATGCTCAGCTGGCGCCGGATCCCGCTGCCACGGCCGGCCGAACCCGGCGATCTGCTGATCTATCCGAACACCGCCGGATACCAGATGGACTCCAACGAGTCCGCCTTCCACGAATTACCCCTACCGCCGAAGGTGGCGCTGCACGACGCGCCCGGCGGCAGGTTCCGCTGGACGCTCGATACCCACTGATTCGCTTCGCCCAGATCCATCGATCCCGGCTGGATGCCGGACTGTACCGACCGAGGAGACCTTCCATGCCGCTCGTCACGCGTGTGACGGACCTGATCGGCCGCACCCCGTTGTTCGAGCTGGCGGCCACCGCGACCGGCACCAGGCTGCTGCTCAAGCTCGAACAGTTCAACCCGACCGGCGCCGCCAAGATCCGGATGGCGCGCGAAATGGTGCTCGACGCCGAGCGAAGAGGTTTGCTGCGCGATGGCGAGCATATCATCGAATCGACCTCCGGCAACACCGGCCTCGGCCTGGCGGTGGTTGCCGCCGAACGCGGCTACCGCTTCACCGCGGTGGTCGACCACCACGCATGTAAGGACAAACTGCGCGCGATGCGAGCAATGGGTGCGGAACTGGTGTTCGTCGCCGATGACGGCGACGACAACCTCGCCACCTCGGCCCGCGAGGACCTCGCCGAGGCGATGGCCGCCGCCCAGGACGACGCCTACTTCACCGAACAGCACAACAACGACGCCAACGCGGTCGGCTACTACGCGGTGGCCGAAGAGTTGCTCGAAGACGTCGAGCGCGTCGATATCCTGCTGTCCGCGGTCGGCACCGGCGGATCGCTGTTCGGCACCGCCACCCGGCTGCGTCAGCTCGGTTGCGTGCCCAAGGTGATCGGCGTCGAGCCGGTCGGTTCGATCGCGTTCGGCGGCCCGGGCGGGCCGTACTGGCAGTCCGGCACCGGAACGCCGCCCGGCGCGACCATCGGAACGGCGGTCGACTATTCGCTGCTGGACGAGGGGGTGAAGGTGAGCGATGTGGCTGCCTTCGCCACCGCGCGCGCCGTCGCGGCCGAACTCGGGCTGATGCTCGGTGGCTCGGCGGGCGGTTCGGTGCATGCCGCGCTGACCAGGCTGGAGGAGTTCCCGCCCGGGTCCACCGTGGTCACCATCGTCTGCGACGGCGGCGAGAAATACCTCGACACCGTCTTCGACGACGATTGGATGCGCGCTCGCGACCTACTCGACCCCGACACCGAAGCCGAGGTCAGGACCATGCTCGCCCGCTACACCCCGGCCGCCCGTCGAGATCATCTGGTGGAGGCACGGTGAATCTGTCCGACTTCCGCGCCGACGGCAAGAGGCTCACCGCACTGGCGACGCCGATCGCGTTGACGCAGCTGGCGCAGATCGCGGTCTCCACCACCAATATCGCTCTCATGGGCAGCCTCGGCGTGCGTCAGGTCGCGGCGGGCGGTCTGGCGATCGTGCTGTTCAACCAGATCCGCACCATGTGCGTCGGGCTGATCACCGGCAGCGGCAATCAGATCGCCTCGGCGGTGAGCGCGGCCGGCAAACGCGGCGTGAGCGCCGACCGTGAGGTCCGCGATGTGGTGCGGTCGAGCTTCCTGATCGCCACGCTCGCCGGCCTGCTCGGCGGCGTCGTGCTGGTCGGGCTCGGCTGGTCGCTGCAATGGCTCGGCCAGGACGCCGGTGTGCTCGCCGACGCGCGCCCGATGATGGTCGCCCTGGCCCCCGGCCTGCTGCCCTGCCTGTGGTTCCAGGTTTTGCGCCAGTACACCGTCGGCATGCAGAAACCGCAGGCGCTGCTGCTGGTGACGCTCGGTTCGGTGGCGTTGAATCTGGTGCTCGCGCTGACCTTCATGCACGGCTGGCTCGGCCTGCCCGCACTCGGGCTCACCGGCATCGGGGTGGCGACCTCGCTGGTCTTCCTGATCACCTTCGCCGTGTTCTGGGCGATGGTGCGGCGCGATCAGGAACTCGCCGCGGGCTTGTCGTTGCGGCCGTGGCCGGTGCGGATGACGACGGTGCGCGCGGAGCTGAAGCTGGGCGTGCCGATTTCGCTCACCTACGGTTCCGAGGCCGGCATGTTCTCGGTGCTCGCGCTGGTCATGGGCAGTATCGGGCCGGCTGCGCTGGCGGCGCACAACGTCGTCTATCAGATCATCTACATCGTGTTCCAGGTCGCGATCGGCCTCTCGCACGGTGCGTCGATCCTGGTGAGCCATGCCGTGGCGCGCGACGAATTCGATCATGCGCGGGCGCTGGCGTGGCTGGCGCTGCGCCACGCCACGGTGATCGCCGCGGTCACCGGCGTGGCCTATGTGGTGATTCCCGATCTGGTGTTGCGGCCGTTCCTCGACCCCGGCGATACCGCGACCATCGAGGTGGCGAAGACGCTGCTGCTCATCGGTATCGTGCTCCAGTTCTTCGACGCGGCCCAGAACATCGGCAACGGGCTGTTGCGCGGATTGAAGGCCACCAAGGCCGGATTCCGGTTGTCGCTGATCGGTTATTGGCTGGTGGGATTGCCGACGGCGCTGCTGCTGGCCTTCCCGGCGGGATTGGGCGCCGCAGGTGTGTGGTGGGGCCTCACCGCCGGCCTCGCGGCCACGGCGGGGCTGATGTTGCGCCGCTACTT
>NZ_BAFY01000206.1 GCF_000308555.1 Nocardia cyriacigeorgica NBRC 100375
AGACCACGTCCTCCGAGGTGACCGGTGTGCCGTCGTGGAAGGTGGCGCCCTCGGCGAGAGTGAACCGCCAGCGCTTGCCCTCGGCATCGGGTTCCCATGCCGTGGCCAGGCGCGCGGCCACGGTCGGATTCGCCGCGGGCACCGTCAGCGGGTCGTAGACCAGCGAGGCGATGAGGAAGTCGCTGTCGTTGCTGAGATTGGCGTGCGGATCACGTTCCAGGCGTGCGGGCGTGCCGAGCGCGCCGACCCGCAGTGTGCCGCCCGGACGCGGCGGACCGGCCGATTCGGTCCCGTTCGAACACGCCGCGGCCAGCAGGACCGCACCCACGCCGACACCGGACCGCAGCAACTGTCGCCGGTTCAAACCCATTGCGCCGCCTTCCCTACCGAAAACACCCACCCGTCAACCCTGGAGAAATCACCCAGGGAAGGCTAGCCTAATCGTGTTCTGCGTCTCTCGGCGGTCGATGTGCGAATTGGGTGATACCGCCCACTAGCTGCGCCTCGGCTCAGTTATGCTACATCGCTATCCAATCGCCAAAGTTAGGTAAGCCTTGCTCTAGCTCGAGGGAAGCACTAGCTTCGCAGTTCGAATCGTCACCACTCGCTTTTCGACCCGATGCGAAGAAGGGAAACCCTGGTGAAAAGCGTTCTCTCCGAACGTAAGACGCTTCACCCCCCGATGATCGAACGACGCGAGCTCCCCCCGGCCGCCGGGCGCGCGGTGCGCGAGCTCGCACGCGTGATCCACGACACACTCGATGTTTCGGGCCGCGACGGCGCGCAGACGGCGCGCACGCTCACCGCGCCGGCGCTCGTCGACCTGGTCGAGGCCCGCGTCCACGAGTTACCGGCCGCGGTGCGCCACGCCATGCGCGCGCCGCAGACCTCGGCCGGTGCCGCCGTCGTCAGCCGACTGCCGCTCGACGACGCCGAATGCGGCCCGACCCCGCCCAGCTGGCGCGAAGCCGCACTGTGGAGCGGGGATTCGAGCAGGCGCCGCTGTTCACTCGAACTCGACATCGTGATGCTGCTGCTGGCCCGATCGGCGGGCGAACCCTTCGGCTGGCAGGGCCAGCAGGACGGGCGGCTGGTCAACAACATCGTCCCGGCGGCAGGCCATGAACACGAACAATCCGGCGCCAGCAGTAAAACCCTGCTCAGCCCGCACACCGAAGACGCCTTCCATCCCGGCCGCGCGCATCTGCTGATGCTGTCGTGCCTGCGCAATCCCGACCGGGTCGGCACCACCGTCTCCTCGGTGCGCCGGGTCGAACTCAGCGCGCGGCAGCGGCGACTTCTCAGCACACCCGTGCTGCCGATCCTGCCCGACGTCTCCTACGGCTCCGGCTACGATCGCGCGACCGCGACACCGGTGCCCACGTTGTGGAGTTCGAGCGAAAGCCACTGGGAAAGCAACGATCTGACGATGCGCTACGACCCCGCCTACACCCCGCTGGACGACGCCGACCCCGAATACCGTTGCGCCTACGCCCACCTAACCGACGAGCTCGAACGCGTCTGCGTCACCGCGGCGCTCGAACCCGGCGAACTGCTGCTGGTGGACAACGACGTCGCCGTGCACGGCCGGGTACCGTTCACCGCCCGCTACGACGGCACCGACCGATGGCTCAAACGAGTGAACATCCGGTTACCCGATCGACGCCGCCGCGACGCCGAGGCCGGAGAGAATGGGTATGGACAGCTATTGGTCCGCCCATTCCGGGCGGCCGGACCGGAAACGGCTCCGGCGGAAGTAGAGCGGGACGGCACAGATGATCGAGGATCCTTTGAGCACGCGTGATCGAGTCACCCCGCTGCGGGTGCTGAGCCGAAGCGACCTCGCCGACGTGCCGATCTCGCCGTCGGCGGTGGTAAGGGCCGTGGAAGACGCGTATCTCGCCTTCGCGGCGGGAGATTCGGACAATCCACGGAAGTTGAGCGTCGCCAACCCGGACGGCTGGTCGGTCGCCTACGCCATGCTCGGGCGCGACGGCAGGCGCCGGGTGGTGGCGATGAAGACCTCCTACAAGTTCGATCCCGGACACGACCGCAGCACCAAGCGGTACTACACCACCATCACCCTCTACGACGACACCACCGGCGCCCCGATCGCGATGATGGACTGCGCTCGGGTCGGCGCGCTGCGCACGCCGGCGGTCTCGGCGTTGCTGGTGCGCGAAACCGCCCGCCGCGACGCCGATACCGTGCTGCTCATCGGCACCGGCACCCAAGGACGCAACGCGCTGCCGCATCTACTCGCCGCGAATCCGGGTCTGCGCAAACTGATGCTGTACGGCACGCACCCGGACGGGATCGAGGCCGTGCACCGGCAGCTGGCCGAACATCAT
>NZ_BAFY01000205.1 GCF_000308555.1 Nocardia cyriacigeorgica NBRC 100375
TCGAGGCAGGCGCGGCCTGGGTGCCCATCGACCCCGGCCACCCGGCCGAGCGGATCGGGTACGTGCTCGACTCCGCGTCACCGCGCTGCGTCCTGACCACCGCTGCCGATGACTTCGCGGTACCGGGCACCGAGGCCGTCCACGCCGTCGATGGCTTGGCGCTGTCCGCGCTGAGCGCGGCACCGATCCCCGACGGCGAGCGAGTGGCCAGGACCCATGGTGCTCAACCGGCGTACATCATCTACACCTCCGGCTCCACCGGCCGCCCCAAAGGCGTCGTGATCAGCCACGACGCCATCGTCAATCAGCTCGCGTGGATGACCGATCGCTACGACATCGACCGCACCGACAGCTATCTTCAGAAAACTCCCGCGACGTTCGATGTGTCGTTGTGGGGCTACTTCCTGCCGCTGTGGGCCGGCGCCGAACTCGTGCTCGCCGGGCCGGAGGACCACCGCGACCCCGCGGCACTGTGCCGGCTGATCGCGCGGCATCGCAGCACGCTCACCGACTTCGTACCGTCGATGCTCACGGTCTTCGCGGCTCATGCCGAGCCCGCCGAACTCGACACGCTCCGAGCCGTTTTCGTCATCGGTGAAGCGCTGCCGCCGGAAACGGCACAGGCCTTCACCACCCGCTGCCGCGCCGAACTGCACAACCTGTACGGTCCGACCGAGGCCGCGGTGAGCATCACCGAACACCAGCTCACCGCGACGGACCTGACGAGTGCACAGATTCCCATCGGCATACCGCAGTGGAACAGCCGGGTGCTCGTACTCGATGCACGGCTGCGGCCCGTGCCGGTCGGTGTGACCGGCGAGCTCTACCTGGCCGGCGTGCAGCTGGCCCGCGGATATCACGGCGCCGCGCGCCTCTCCGCGGACCGATTCGTCGCCAACCCGTTCGGCGAGCCCGGCGAGCGGATGTACCGGTCCGGCGATCTGGTCCGCTGGAGCTCCGATGGCCGGCTCGAATACCTCGGTCGCACCGATTTCCAGGTGAAACTGCGCGGGCAGCGGATCGAAATGGGCGAGATCGAAACGGCGTTGCTCGCCGATCCGTCGGTGGGGCAAGCCGTCGTGACGGTGCGTCGCTCCGAAGGCGGCGATCGCCTCGTCGGATATGTCGTCGCCGCGCCCGGCGCCGATATCGACCCCGGCGCGTTACGCAGCCAGGTGGCTGCGCGGCTGCCGATGTATATGGTTCCCGCCGCGATCATGGTGCTCGACGCGTTGCCGACCAATTCCAGCGGCAAACTCGATCGCGCGGCCCTGCCCGAACCGGTACTCGCCGCGACGACGCGTGTTTCGCCACGGACACCGCGCGAAGAGCAGATCGCGGAGGTGTTCCGGGATGTCCTCGGACTCGACGCGCTCGGCGTCGACGACGACTTCTACGAACTCGGTGGCTCGTCGCTGCTGGCTTTCACACTGCATCAACGGTTGTCGGCCGGCATCGATCGCAGAATCCCGATGTCGGCCCTGCTGTCCACGCCGACCGTCAGCGGTCTGGCCGCCCTCCTGGAGGGCCATTCCGAACCCACACCGATACCCACGCACACGGTCGATGCCGTACTCGACAGCGATATCGATGCCGCCGGGCGTGCCGCGCCGATCCAGGGCGCGGCCCACACCATCCTGTTGACCGGCGCGACCGGCTACCTGGGCGCCCATCTGCTGCGGGAACTACTCGACCGCACCGACGCCACCGTCCGCTGTCTGGTCCGCGCGACCGATTCCGAGGAGGCCGCCGCCCGAATCAGATCGGCGCTGCTGCGATACCGGTTGTGGGACAACACCCTCGCCGATCGCATCGTCGCAGTGCCCGGTGATCTCGCCGCACCATGGCTCGGGCTCTCCGAGCCGGAGTTCGACCGGCTCGCCGCCGAGGTGGACGTGATCTACCACAACGGCGCGCGGGTGAATCACGTCGAGCCCTACAGCCGACTGCGAGCGGCGAATGTCGAAGGCACCCGGTGGGTTCTGCGCTTGGCCGCGACCAGGCGGGTGAAGCCAACACATTTCGTGTCGACCATCGGCACCGCGGTCTCGGCGACCGGCCCGGACGGCGTCATCGACGAGACGATCCGCCTCGGCGCCGTCGATTTGCCCGACAGCGGCTATATCACCTCGAAATGGGCTGCGGAAGAACTGGTTCGGCAAGCGATCGCCCGTGGTATCCCCGCGACCATCTATCGCCCGACCACCGTGTGCGGTTCGGCCGGTCACGGCATCAACAATGAATCGGACTCGTTGTGGAGCCTGGTGCGCGCGGCGGCGGTGCTGGGAATGGCACCCGATGTGGCGGATGCGACAGTATCGCTGGCACCGGTGGATTATGTGGTCGGCGCGATAGTCGCGATCTCGATGAACGACCCATCCGAGCCCGTCTACCACCTGGTGAACAAGACACCGGTGGCGCTCGCCGACATCTTCGACAGTCTGCGCGAGCACGGTGTGCCGATCACCTTCACGGACCTACCGACCGTGCTCGACGCCCTCGACCGCGAATCGAAGCTTCGAGCCGCCATGGGAGACCAATCCCTGGTCCGCGCGGCACTGCTGCGGTCGGGCCCGCTCGGCCCGACCCGGCACCTCGACTACGCCGATCACAACACGGTCGCGGCGTTATCGACGACGGAGATCAGGTGCGCGGCGGTCGATCGGTCGCTGATCGACACCTTCGTGGCGGAATTCATCGCCTCCGGCTACCTGCCGGAGCGCGTCGAGACTCTCGCCTGAGGTTCGACTGCTGCCCGATCCGCCGGCGGACGGGCAGCGGTCACCGCCGCTGTCGCTGCGGTGGCCGGATCGCCGCTAGGGGGTCTGGAACGCGCCGAAGCCGGGGACCACTGTGCCGCTGGTCGCGGTGACCGTGGCGGTCACCAATCCCGTGCCCGTGGTGATGACGACGGGCTTCGGCTTACCCGTCGCCGAACTCGTGGTGGTCGGTAGCTCGATCGTGCCGTTCGCTCCGGTGTTCCAGTTGCGCCAGCTCACCTGGACCGGCGGAGAGAAGGGAATCAGCGAGTAGATCGGGTCGTCGACCACCAGTGCGGTTTCCCCTGGGGTGCCGGTGGGTGTCGCCGACACGTGGACCACACCGACCGAGGGCGACAGGTCGTAGGAGTAGTTGAAGACCACCGGTACCGGGAAGACGGTGGTCGGCTGCGCCACCGCCGGACCGGAGCCGCCGATCACGAAACCGAGGGCCAGCGCGATCGCTGCCAGGGCACCGGCGACGGATCGGATCACGATGTGCACCACGGTCCTCCTACTCGCGCGGGAATCGGCCATTCGTCCCGAGTATTGCCCCCTTTCCGAGATAATGTGCTCGTTTTTGATCACCGGTTAGTCTCGATGCCGAGCGATGCCCGTCCGACTGCGCCTACCTCGGGCCAGGACGGCGATCTCCCCAGCAAGCGCAGCGTTCGATCCAGCGCAGAATCCTGCTCTGATATCGGCAGATCCGGGCCGAATGCCGCGCCCGGTTCGACGCGAGCAGGGCCGGTGGGAACCTTTTCGGCGATGCGCAGGGCGGTCGCCGCGAGTCCTGGATCGATATCGAGCTGCTCGCCTATCGCTCGGGCCACATCCCAGGCGTGGACCACCGAGTCCACGAGATGGAAGGTGATGGCGGTGCTGCCGGAGATGGTGGTCTCGGTGGTGATCTCGGGCAGGGACCAGCGCCGGTCGAGGGCGTCGGTGGCGGCGAAAGCGGTGACGACCTCATCGCAGGAGATCACGCAGTCCACGATCGGGTCCTCGGCGAATTCCTTGCTCCACCAGTCGTACTCATCGCCGCGCCCGGCGGCCGCAGCGGCAAAGCCGCGGTTCTGCACAGCGACGTGATGCAGCAGCGCGCGGAGATCCCATTCCGCGCAGGGCGTCGGATCGGCGAGCCGGCTCGGGGTAACTCGCGCGACGGCGTCGCGGCACAACCGGACCGATTCACGATGATGCACACGAATATCAATACTCATACGCATATCGTAGGCAAATGCCTATCATTTGCCCAGCGGTATCTTTTCTCCATGCCCGACCGTCCCGACCTCGCAGCGATGATCGTGCCGCTCGGCCGCACCTTGATGGCACTCGAACGCCCCATCCTGGAATCGCACGGCCTCACCATGTGGGCCTACGGCGTACTGCTCGGCCTCGAGGAATCTCCGGTCCGCACCCAATCAGCCCTCGCTCAGGCCATCGGCGCCGACAAGACCCGCATCATCCCCATCCTCGATGATCTCCAGGAGCGCGGCCTGATCACCCGCGTGCCCGACCCCGCCGACCGTCGCGCCCGCCTGCTGTCACTCACCCCGGCCGGCCGCGAGTTGCGCGACCGCACGCGCGCGGCGATCCGGCAGCAGGAGGAGGAACTGCTGTCCACACTCCCGGCCGACGATCGCCGCGGGTTTCTTCGCGCCCTGCGACAGCTCACGGACCGCCGGCCCGAAAACGCGGGCGCGTGACCAGAACCCGGTCCATCACGATCACTGCTCCGGAGTCGCTCAGCCCTTACAAATACGGCATTTCGGGCGTGTACTAAATGCGACGGCAGGTCCAACAACCGGCCTGCCCCGTCATCGCTACACCTGATCGGATCCACCTCATGATCATCATCGGAGCCGTACTCCTCATTGCCGGACTGATTTTCGACGTTTCCGCCATCACCATGCTCGGCGTCGTCATCCTGATCATCGGCGCGGTGCTGTTGCTACTGGGCAGCGTCGGCCGTCCCGTCGCGGGCAGGCGCCACTACTACTGATTCACGCCCGGCACACCAGTCAGAGGAGGGCGGAATGCGACGCATAGTGACGATCGTGGCAGTCGTATGGCTGCTCATCGGCGCCTTCGCCGCCGTACAACGCGGCTATTTCACCGACCGGGAACAGAACTGCGCGAGCATCGGGACCGTCGCGGTGACCGTTATCGCCGGCCCGTTGAACTACGCCGGAGTCAACCCCAAGGTCAACGATTGCAAGCTCCCGCAACCGAGCCCGCGAGTCATTCTCCCGGCTGATCGACCCGCGATACAGATCATCCGGGCGGCCGATGTGAGCAGGGCCCGTCGGCACCTAGCGTTGCGGCATGACCCACACGGCGCAGCCGGCGCGGCGCATCGGCGAAGTGGATATGCTGCGCGGTTTCGCGCTGTTCGGAATCCTGGTCACCAATGCGGCGGTGCTGACCATGCTGCTGTCGTTCACCGGGCCGAATTCCGACCCCGTTCCGATGTACGACAGCACATGGGACCGGCTCGCCTACGGAATCATCTACGGGTTTTTCCTCGGCAAGTTCTATGTGCTGTTCGCATTCCTGTTCGGGTATTCGTTCACGCTGCAAATCGCGGCCGCCGAGCGCGCCGGCGCCGCACCCGTCCCACGATTGCTGCGCCGGTGCGCGGCGCTGCTGCTGATCGGCCTGGCACATGTGTGCCTGTTGTGGATCGGCGACATCCTCACCCTGTACGCACTGCTGTGCGCAATTCTGGTGTTGCTGCGCAAGATTCGGCCACGCACCGCCGTGATAGCCGGCGTGGTGTTGTACGTGATGGTCGCCGCGCCGGCGTTCGCACCGGGCCGGGGTGGCGGAGTCGGCAGCCTCGGCGAATTCTTCGATCTGGCAACGTTTCGCAGCGGTTTCCTCGGCAGCCCCGCCGACGTCTTCGCCACCCAGGTCGAGACCGGACCGATCTTCGCGCTGTTCACCATCGTCGGTCAGGGCTTCACCAGCATGGGCATGTTCCTGCTCGGTATGGCCGCGGGAAAGGTGCGGCTGTTCGAAGACGCCGAACGGTTGCGTCGCTGGACGCCGCGAGCGCTGGTGATCGGCGTCGTCGTCGGCCTGCCCGTGTCGACCGCGACGGTGGTCGTGCACACGCTGCGCGGCGGGGTGCCGACCTACCTGTACGGTCTCCAGGAACTACTCAATCCCGCGCTGACCGTGCTGTACATCGCCGCGATCGTCTGGCTGGCGCAATCGAGCCATGCGGCGTCAGTGGGCCGATTAGCCCCGGCGGGACGCATGGCCGCGAGCAATTACATCGGCCAATCGGCCGTGATGGCCGTCGTGTTCACCGGGTACGGATTCGCCTTGGGCGACCGGATCCCACCGTTCGCCGTGCTCGCGATCGCCGTCGTCACCTATCTGGTTCAGCTATGGGTGAGCGAGCGGTGGTTGCGCGGCCATTCCTATGGGCCGGTGGAATGGGTGCTGCGCGCCGCGACCTATCGCCAGTGGCCGGCCTGGCGCCGCAGCGCGCGTGTCAGTACCGCGGATGTTGCCACGCGCGCTTGGCCCCGACCGACGTCGAGGCCGCCAGCGCCACCCACGCGGCGGTGGTGAGGGCCACCAGCACCGCGGATCGGTCGTTGATGATCTGCAAGAAGATCGACGCCGCGAGGATCCCCAACGCGAGGACCGACAGCACGATGCCGACGCGAGTTATCGGTGCCATACCGACCATTGTCCAACTTCCGTTCACCCGGTTGCACCCGTTGGTGGTAAACCGCACACCTCATCGACCGAATTAGAACGTGTTCTATATTTGAGGGACTGTTCCGGCGATCCCTCGGGAGTTCACGCGATGTACCAGTGGTCCGACGAAGACCTGATGTTCCGCGACGCGGTGCGCGGCTTCATCGACAAGGAGCTGAAACCCCACGTCGACCAGCTGGAAAGCGGCGCGATGCCGCCGTACGACATCATCCGCAAGCTGTATGCCACCTTCGGGCTGGACGAGATGGCGCGGGAAGGGCTGGCGAAATCGCTGGCCCGCGAGGAAGCAGGCACCACAGGCAAGTCCGGCGGCGGATTCAGCGGCGCGGGCAGCATGGGCGTCATCCTCAACAGCGAACTGGCCGGCGTCAGCCTCGGCCTGGTGGCCTCGATGGGTGTGAGCCTCGGCCTCGCCGTCGGCACCATCCGCAGCCGCGGCACCCTCGCCCAGAAAAAGCGCTGGCTGCCGGAACTGGTGACCATGGAGAAGGTCGGCGCCTGGGCGATCACCGAGCCCGATTCGGGCTCGGATGCCTTCGGCGGCATGAAGTCCTACGTGCGCCGCGACGGCGAGGACTACATCCTCAACGGACAGAAGACCTTCATCACCAACGGGCCCTACGCCGATGTCACGGTCGTGTACGCCAAGCTCGACGAACAGGACGGCACCGACCGCCGCGACCGCAAGGTGCTGACCTTCGTGCTCGACAAGGGGATGCCCGGGTTCACCCAGAGCCCGCCGTTCAAGAAGATGGGCATGAACTCCTCCCCCACCGGCGAGCTGTTCTTCGACAACGTCCGCATCACCCCCGACCGCTTGCTCGGCGAGACCGAAAACCCGGCCAAGGGCGACGGCAAGGACAGCGCCAAGGAATCCTTCGCCGCCGAACGCATCGGCATCGCCTCCCTCGCGCTTGGCATCATCAACGAATGCCACCGGCTCTGTGTGGAGTACGCCAAGTCCCGCAAGCTCTGGGGCAAGGAAATCGCCCAATTCCAGCTCATCCAGCTCAAACTGGCCGAAATGGAGATCGCCCGCATCAACGTGCAGAACATGGTCTTCAACGCCATCGAACGCACCGCCGCAGGCGAAAAGGTTTCCCTCGCCGAGGCTTCGGCGATGAAGCTCTACTCCTCCCGCGCCGCCACCGAGGTCGCCATGGAAGCCGTGCAGCTCTTCGGCGGCAACGGCTACATGGCCGAATACAAGGTCGAGCAGCTCGCCCGCGACGCGAAGTCGCTGATGATCTACGCGGGCAGCAACGAGATCCAGGTGACGCATATCGCCAAGGGGCTGGTGGGCGGGTAGTCCCGTCCCCCGTCGGGGCCGCTGCGCAACAGGCCACTGGTTCCGCAGCGGCGCCCATCAATCTTCGCCGAGGACGCCACCCGGCTGAACGCCGCCCATAGCCGAACTCAGCGGCCAGTGCGCTCGCGATGCTTACATCCGGGCCAGCAGCACGGCCGCCGCCGCCCCTCCTCCAGCTCCTCCTGCGTCCGCCGAATCCGCCGCTCCCGCGTCTGCGGCTGCACCGCGTCCTCGACCCAGCAGATGAACTCGTTGCGGGCCAGCGGCGTGATATCCCGCCACGCGGCCAGCGCCACCGAGTTACCGGCCAATGCCGCGCGCAGATCGTCGGGCAATTCGTGCACCACCCCACCGGGAACCCGCTGATCAGTCATCACGCCACTGTATGCCGCATCCCCGCCACGACCGAAGCAGCAACAGCCGTCGGCGCCTCATGCGGACGCGCTGCGGACGCAGCCGGCCGACCACCCGGGCCACACCACCGCAGATACCGATCTACCTGCGGATACGTGGTGCCCCCAGTGGGACTCGAACCCACACTGTGCGGATTTTAAGTCCGCTGCCTCTGCCAATTGGGCTATAGGGGCGTCGGCTCACCCTACCGACTCGTACGGGTGTACCGGAATCCCCCGGGGCGGTGGGTCGGGTCAGGTGGTGGGGTCGGATTGGATGGTGTGGCAGGTTTCGACGAGGACGTCGGCGGCGAGGAGGCCGGATTCGTTGGCGGTTTCGCGGATTTCGGCGGACAGGGCCGGGTCGGTGGTGACCTTGCACAGCGCGATCTGGAGGGCCTCGCCGAGCAGGGCGAGGTGGCGGGCGATGGCGAGTTCGTCGGCGTCGGCGTTCACCTCGTCCAAGCCGACGGGCTGGGCGTCGGACTGGATGCGGTAACGGCGCAGCGTGTCCTCGCCGAGCACCTTCATGAATTCGACCGACGCCGCCAGGCAGCGGTTGTTGGCGACCCGGTATTCGGTGCGGTCGGAGACCCGCTCGATGAGCACCGCGGCGATGGTGGCGGCGGTGAACATGCCGTCGCACACCCGGGCCGGCCCCGCTTCCGGCGGCCCCGGCGGCGCGTCGGCCAGCCCGGTGGTCACCGCGTCGATCCAGCGGATGACCAGGTCGGTGCCGGAATGGTCGACGGCGCGAGCGGGAGGTTCCGCCCGGCGCCTGCGTCGCCACGGATTGCGCATCGTGTCACCCCTGTTCTGAGACGGACTTCCCGAGCACCGAATGCCGCTTGCCGTATGCGAAGTACACCACCAAACCCAGCGCCATCCAGACAATGAAACGCAGCCAGGTTTCCACCGACAGGTTGAGCATCAACCACAAGCAGGCCAGCACCGCCAGAATCGGCAGCAGCGGAACCCACGGCACCCGGAACCCGCGCGGGAGGTCCGGGCGGGTCTTGCGCAGCACCAGCACACCGATGGAGACCAGCACGAACGCGAACAGCGTGCCGATATTGACCATCTCCTCCAACGTGCCGAACTCGATGAACCCGGCCAGCACCGCACACACCGCACCGACGATGACGGTGATCCGCACCGGCGTGCCGCGGTTGCCGGTATGGGCGAGCCTGCGCGGCATCAACCCGTCACGCGACATGGCGAACAACACGCGGGTCTGGCCAAGCAGCATCACCATGACAACCGTGGTCAGGCCGGCCAGGGCGCCGACGGAGATGATGTTCTTCACCCAGGTGTCGCCGTGGATGGCGAACGCGGTGGCCAGCGTCGCGTCGTCACCGGCCAGGTCGGTGTAGGGCACCATGCCGGTGAGCACCAGCGACACCGCGACGTAGAGCACGGTCACGATCATCAGCGAACCGAGGATGCCGCGCGGCATATCGCGCTGCGGATTCTTGGTTTCCTCGGCGGCGGTGGCGACCACGTCGAACCCGATGAAGGCGAAGAACACCAGGCTCGCCGCCGCGAGCAGGCCGTACCAGCCGAAGGTGCTGTTGCCCGCGCCGGTGACGAAGGAGAACAGCGACTGGTGCACGCCCTCGCCGCCTTCGCCCGGCTTGGATTCGGGAATGTAGGGAGTGAGGTTGTCGGCGTTGAAGTAGGTCACGCCCATCACCAGCACCAGCGCGATGACGCCGAGCTTGATGGCGACGGCCACCGCCGACACCCGCGAGGACAGCTTGGTGCCGAGCGCGATCAGCGTGGTGAGTACGGCGATGAGCAGTACCGCACCCCAGTCGAAATCGACCGAGCCGATATGCACGACCGGCGAACGCGAACCCATCAGCTCACCCAGATACTGCGACCACCCCTTGGACACCACCGCCGCGGCCAGCGCGAATTCCAGGATCAGGTCCCAGCCGATGATCCAGGCCGCCAGCTCACCGAAGGTGGCGTAGGAGAAGGTGTAGGCGCTGCCCGCCACCGGGACGGTGGAGGCGAACTCCGCGTAGCAGAGGGCGGTGAGGGCGCACGCGATGGCGGCGAACACGAACGCCAGCGACACCGACGGTCCGGCCACATTGCCCGCGGTGCGTGCGGTCAGGGTGAAGATGCCGGCACCGACGACGACGGCGACGCCGAACACCGTGAGATCCCAGGCCGTCAGCTCCTTGCGGAGTTTCGAATCCGGTTCGTCGGTGTCGCGGATCGACTGCTCCACGCTCTTGGTTCGCCACAACTGGCGGCGGCTGGTCGGTATCGCCACGGCGATCTCCTTCTTCTCGAGGTCTCCAGGTGGTGGTCAGTGGACGCCTTCCATATGCCTGCTCACCCAGGGTGAGAGGCCGGCGACAACCAGACCGGCGAGGATCGCGACCGCGCCGATGATGCCGAAGTAGGCGAACTCGTGTGCCGGATCGTAGTAGCGAGCGAGGGTGCCCGACATCGAAGTGCCGAGACCGACGGAGAAGAAATACAGCGCCATCATCTGCGCGCGGAACACCTCTGGCGCGAGTTGGGTGGTGACGGCCAGGCCGATCGGCGAGATCAGCAGCTCGGAGACCGCGAACACGCCCATGATGAACAGCACCACCAGCGCCGGCACGGCGCGGCCCGTGGTCTGCGACATCGGCGTGAACAACCAGAACGCCACGCCCATGCCGATCACGCCGAACGCGAACTTGCGCGGGGTGCTCGGCGCGCGGGAGCCGAGTTTGGTCCACATCAGCGCGAACAGCGGCGAGAGCGCGATGATCCACACCGGCTCCACCGAGCCGATCCAGCTCGACGGCGCGGTCCAGCCGAAGATGTTCCAGTCCATCCGCTCATCGGAGTAGACGGCCAGCACGGTGAAGATCTGCTGGAACAACGACCAGAACACCGCGTTGGCGATGAACAGCGGGATGAACGCCCGCACCCGGCTGCGTTCGACCGCGCTCACCTTGCGGTCGATCAGCATGACCACGAAGTAGACGATCGAGGCGACCGCGATGACGCCGGTGGTGACGTCGGAGAGGTTATCCAAGGTCACCCACCCCGCGAAGGCGGCCACCGCGACGATCACCGCCGCCGCGGCGACAACGCCGAGGACCTTGCCGATGGCGCTGGGCGGCAGCGGATCGGGGACGGTGCGCCCTGCGGTGCCCAGATTGCGCCGGAACACGACGTACTGGGTCAGACCAAGCCCCATGCCGATGGCCGCGGCCCCGAAGCCGGCGTGGAAACCCCACTCCCGTTGCAGCAGGCCGGTGAGCAGCGGGCCGACGAACGCGCCGAGGTTGATGCCGAGATAGAACAACGTGAAGCCGCCGTCGGTGCGCGGATCCCCGTGCGGGTACAGCGTGCCGAGCAGCGAGGAGGCGTTCGCCTTGAGCGCGCCGCTGCCCAGCGCCACCAGCACCAGACCGACCCCGACGCCGGCGAGCCCGGGCAGGATGGCCAAGGCAATATGACCAGCCATCACCACCACACCGCCGTAGAAGACGGTGCGCTCCATGCCGAGCAACCGGTCGGCGACCCAGCCACCGAGCACGGTGGACAGATACACCAGGCCGCCGTACGCCCCGACGATGCCGACGGCGGTGTCCTGATCCATCCCGAGGCCGCCCTCGGTGGCCGAGTAGTACAGGTAATACCCGAGGATGGTCAGCATGCCGTAGAAGGAGAACCGCTCCCACATCTCGACACCGAACAGGTTCGTCAACCCGATCGGATGCCCGAACAACGTCCGCTCGGCGGGCGATCGCTCGGTCTTTACTGCATCGGACATGGTCAGACAATCCCACGTTCGGCCGTTGTGCACAGGCATCCACACCGAAAATGCATCGAACCGCGACGTCCTCGCGCGATTCGGGCTGGTGCCCGCATCCGTCGCGACGCGCCGGGTTCGCCGAGGGTGATTAGGCTCGGGCTTCGGAACATCACACACGTGGCGAGTACGGGCGGTCGGGCAGACGACGGAGGCGGTGCGCTGATGACGGAAGTCGAAGTGACGGTGCCGGTGCCGATCGACCAGGCCTTCGCGGCCTTGGCCGACGGCTGGCTGTATGCGAGCTGGGTCGTCGGCGCCTCGCACATCCGCGTGGTGGACCGTGGCTGGCCCGCCGTCGGCACCCGCATCCATCACAGCGTCGGCCTGTGGCCGCTGACCATGCAGGACGTCACCAAGGTCACCGCGGTCGATCCGCCGCACCTGCTCGAACTCGACGCCCACCTGTGGTTGATCGGCGCGGCGTGGATCCGATTCGACCTCGACGAGCCGCAACCGAACCTGACCCGGATCACGATGCGCGAACGCGCCTCCCGCGGCCTCGGCAGCCTGATCCCGGGCCTGGCCCAAGACGTGTTCTTCACCGCCCGCAATCAGGAATCTCTGGACCGCCTCGCCCACCTGATCATCGGGCGGGCCGAAGCGCAGCGGTGACGCGACGGCGGACCGGTGCGAGAGTTCGATCTTCCCTCCGCGCAACAGTTCTGGTGGCATACCCCTGGAATCACCGACTACCAGCAGATGTGCAGAACCGGGGCGCTGAGGCGGATCAGGCGATCGACAGGGCGATGCCGTCGAGGATGTCGTGTTCGCTGACGATCAGTTCGATGATGCCGGCACGGCGGGCGAGTTCTTCGGACAGCACTTCGGTGATGACGGCGCCGCCGCCGATGACGTCGACGCGGCCGGGGTGCATGGGGCCGAGCGCGGCGCGCTGATCGTGGTTCATGGCGACGAGGCGGTCGCAGACCTCATGCAGCTGCGCGAGCGACAGCCGGGTGAGATGCACACGCTCGGAATCGTATTCGGGGAGATCGAGCGCGACGGCGGCGATGGTGGTCATGGTGCCCGCGACGCCGACCCAGGTGCGCGCCGAATCGACCGGCACGTGGGTGAACGCCTCGGCCAGGCGTTCGGCGGCGAAGGCGCGGGCGGCGGTGACCTGTCCGGCGTCGGGCGGGTTGCCGGGCAGGCAGCGTTCGGTGATGCGGACGCAGCCGATGTCGGCGGAGTAGGCGGCGTGCACGCCATCGCTGTCGCCGAGCACCAGTTCGGTGGAGCCGCCGCCGAGGTCGACGACGACGAACGGGCCTGCGTCAGCGGACAATTCGCCGACGGCGCCGGAGAACGACAGCCGCGCCTCCTCGTCGCCGGTGATCACCTCGGCCTGCGCGCCCGGCACCACGGCGCCGAGTTCGGCGCGCGTCATGGCGAAGAAGTCCTCGCGGTTGGCCGCGTCACGGGTGGCGGAGGTGGCGACCATGCGGACCCTGGCCACCTGATGCTCACGCATCAGCGCGACGTAGTCGGCGAGCGCGACACGGGTGCGTTCGATGGCTTCGGGAGCGAGCCTGCCGGTGGCGTCCACACCCTGGCCGAGCCGCACGATGCGCATCTCGCGATGCACGTCGGTGAGTTTGCCGTCGGCGCCGATATCGGCGATCAGCAGGCGGATCGAATTCGTCCCGCAATCGACCGCGGCGACCCTGTCACTCATGACTGCTCCTCCGCACGTTCGAATCGCGGCCAATCGGCCGGGACCGCCGTCCCGCGCAGACCGTGCTCGGCGGCCAGCGCCACCGCCTCGTCGCCGAGCGGGTTCACACCCGGGCCCTTGGCCAGCGAATGCGCGATCAGCACGTGCAGGCATTTGACCCGCTCGGGCATGCCGCCACCGGTGAAATCGGTGCCGAGCGGCTCGATGGCGTCGCGTTCGGCCAGGTAGCTCTCGTGTGCCGCGCGGTAAGCCGCGGCCAGTTCGGGGTCGGTGCCGAGACGTTCGGTCATCTCCCGCATCACCCCCGCCGATTCCTGCCTGCTCGCCTCCGCCGTGAGACGCGGGTCGGTGAGGTAGTACAGGGTCGGGAACGGCGTGCCGTCGGGCAGCCGAGGTGCGGTCTTCACCACCGCGGGCACGCCGTCGGGGGTGCGGTAGGCGATGGCGAGCACCCCGCGCGGGGTGCGGCCCAACTGTTCTTCGATGATCCGCAGATCCCGGTCGTCGGGTTCGGTCACCTGGGTCCTTCCGGGTTCGGCGCGGGCGCGGCCGGCGGCGTCGTGGTCACCGGCGCGGGTTCGGGGGCGGGCTGGGGTTCGGACACGCTGCGCCACAGGCCGGTATACCAGGGATCCGGTTCCCGGGACGGCGTCGTCGGACCGGGACGCGCGGGCGCCTCGATTCCGGGAACCTGCACGATATACGGCGTTTCGCCGGGCATCACCAGCCGCAGCCGGTCCTTGGCCTCGGAGCGGATGTAGGCCGGGTCCTGCTGCTGGGCGCGGCGATCCCGCAACCGGGCCAGATCGTCTTCGAGCTGCCTGCGCTCCTGGGCCAGTTGCGCGGCCTCGGCCCGCTGGCTGAAATAGGTGCGCATCGGCACCGCGAGCGTCAACGCCAGCGCGCACACCACCATCGCCAGAATGACGGCCTTGCCGGTGGACAGACCGAGGATGGTGCGTTCGGGTGCATCCTTGCCCGTCGACTTCTTCTTGCGGGCGCTGATCTTGCGCGGCTCGGCTTTGTCGTCGGGGCGGCGCCGCGCGGTACGACTCGGTGCGGCGGCCCTGCCGTGCTGATCGGCGGCGGGGCGGGAGCGGGCGGCACGCGACGTGCGGCGGTCGCCTCGTCCGGCTGGACTGGTACCACGCGCACGTCGCTCCGTCATATCCCTACCCCATGTATCGCTACTGTCAGTCCTCGAACGCGAAACGCGGGAACGCGACGTCGCCCGCGTAACGCGCCGAATCACCGAGGGCGTCTTCGATGCGCAGCAGCTGGTTGTACTTGGCCACGCGCTCGCTGCGAGCGGGCGCGCCGGTCTTGATCTGACCGCTGCCGACCGCAACCGCCAGGTCGGCGATGGTGGTGTCCTCGGTCTCGCCGGAGCGGTGGCTCATCATGGTCTTGTAGCCGTTGCGGTGGGCGAGCTCGACGGCGTCGAGGGTCTCGGTCAGCGTGCCGATCTGGTTGACCTTCACCAGCAGCGCGTTCGCGGCACCCTTGGCGATGCCCTCTTCCAGACGCTCCGGGTTGGTGACGAACAGGTCGTCGCCGACCAGCTGGATCTTGTCGCCGATCTGATCGGTCAGCGCGACCCAGCCGTCCCAGTCGTCCTCCGACAGCGGGTCCTCGATGGAGACCAGCGGGTAGGCGGTGAGCAGGTCGGCGTAGAACTGCGCCATCTCGGCGGCGGTGCGGACGTTGCCCTCGAACTTGTAGCCGGCGTCGGAGTAGAACTCGGTGGCGGCCACATCCAGCGCCAGCGCCACGTCGCTGCCCAGCTTCAGGCCGGTCTTGGCGATGGCGGAGCTGATCAGGTCCAGCGCCTCGCGGGTGCCGGCGACGTCGGGGGCGAAACCGCCCTCATCGCCGAGGCCGGTGGCCAGGCCCTTGGACTTCAGCACCGACTTGAGCGCGTGGTAGACCTCCGCGCCCCAGCGCAGCGACTCCTTGAAGGTAGGCGCGCCGATCGGGGCGACCATGAACTCCTGGACGTCGACGCCGGTGTCGGCGTGCGCACCACCGTTGAGGATGTTCATCATCGGCACCGGAAGCACATGCGCGTTCGGCCCGCCGAGGTAGCGGAACAGCTCGAGGCCGGAGGATTCGGCGGCGGCGCGGGCCACCGCGAGCGACACACCGAGCAGGGCGTTGGCGCCGAGGCGGGACTTGTCCGGGGTGCCGTCCAGATCGAGCAGCACCTGGTCGACGGTGCGCTGCTCCACCGCGTCCAGCCCGATGACGGCCGGGGCGATCTCGTCGAGCACACCCTCGACGGCCTTCTGCACACCCTTGCCCAGGTAGCGGTCGCCGCCGTCACGCAGTTCCACCGCCTCGTGCTCACCGGTGGACGCGCCGGACGGCACGGCCGCCCTGGTCAGCGTGCCGTCGTCGAGGGCGATCTCGACCTCGACGGTGGGGTTTCCGCGCGAATCCAGGATCTCGCGAGCTCCGACCTGTTCGATGATGGCCACGAAAACGACACTCCTTCGGCTGCTGGCACGGTGGTTGCTGACGTGTTGGCCGTGCGCTGCGAGCCTAACGCCCACCGGGCTCAGCGAGTAACCGGCACTCCGAGGGCACCGGTGCAGGCGGCGCCGCGCACGTGAAGGGCCTCACACCCGCCGGCCCACGCTGTAGGCGGCAGCGCGGTCGCGCACGTCCATCATGTAGCGCTCGGAACGGTTGTAGGTGAACAGCGCCTTGGACCAGCCTTCGGGCGAGGTGAGCACGCCGCCACTGTCGCAGAGATAGCGGGCGGCGGTGAGGGCGGCGTCGTCGATGCTGTGCGGGTCGATCACGCCGTCGCCGTTGGCGTCCACGCCCCAGCGCTTCCAGGTTTCCGGGATGAACTGCAACGGGCCGACCGCGCGGTCGTGCACCGGATCGCCGTCGAGGGCGCCGTGATCGGTGTCGGGGATGCGCGCCACGCCCGGCGAGCCGTCCAGTGCGATGCCGATGATCGGCGGATCGACGCGGCCGGTCTCGCTCACCTCGGAGCCACGGTAGGTGCCGTGCTTGCTTTCCACGCTGCCGATCCCGGCCAGCGTGGTCCAGGCGATGCCGCAATCCGGCCGTGCCCGCACCATCACCGCGGCCGCGTAGCCGTAGGCCTCCAGTGCGGGCACGGGGATGCGCAGGGTGTCGGCGAGTTCCGAGGCCCAGCCGTTCAGCTGGACGGCGGTGCGGCCGGGGGCGTCGATATCTATGACGGGCAGCGGCGCGCCGGGTCCGGGTGGCAGACCTTCCGGGATCGGCACCAGGTCGCGGTCGATCCCGCAACCGGCGAGCACCAGCGCGGCGAGGGTGACGGCGATCGCGCCGGTCTTCTTCGAGAGCACCCTTCCATCATCCAGATCGGCGGGACCGGGCCCGGTCGGCCGCGCGGGATCATCGGCTGCGCGCGCCGATCTCCGCGTTGCCGAGTCCCTCGGCGACGAGCGCGAGTACTTCGTCTCCCCGCCGCGTCACATCGGCCGGGACGGCCACGGCCGGATCGGGTTCCGCTACCGGCACGGCCGCGCCCCGGTGCGCGGTGAGCGCCGCATCGACGACTCGTTGCAGCACGCCGGCGGTGAACGGTCGCCCGCCCACGGCGGCGGGGTGAATGCCGCGCAAATCCATCAGCACGACGTCGGGGACGAGTTCCCCGGTCGAACCGCGCGACCGCTCGGCCGGATATAGAACCGTATACAACCCCGCTGAGTGGAGGGCGCGAGCATCAAGGGCCAGCGAACGTACTCGTACGGTCGTCCACCTGGCCAGTGAAGCGCGCAACTCGGTTCTCGTGGTCCTTATGCGGAGAATTAGCCGTGAATTCGAGATCGACTGGATCAGAAACCGCCTCGACCGCCGGCTCGACACAAATAGCCGCAGCAGCCAGCAAAGATGGTGATAAATACTACTTCATTTGCCCCCCATTTTCCATTATATCCAGATTAGATACTACACCCAGGTAACTGCTACTGCCCGGAGATTATGCGAATCCTGCTGAGCAAATTCGTATTCAACCTCAACTTCATCGCCAATCGCGATTTCGTCGAAATTTCTCCCACCCAAAGAATCCAGGCCGAACCAGATTTGGTCGTCAGCTACCGACTCGACTATGCCGGTCGCACGCTTCCTATTCCAGCGTGATATCTTCCCCCGCTGCACATGTACTCCCCCTCCCCTTGACATGCGAGAATGCTATAGATACAGCCAAGTTCGCACAACCATGCGTTTCCGAGTCCGACATCCCCGAAAGGACGGTTCGAGTCGTATCCCGGCAAGCGGCGGAACGCGATGGTTTGCAAGGTCGGGTTCCGGCAATCCGGCAGGCAAGAACTCGCGACCGGAGGTGCGTGCAGATGACCGATGACGTGGAGAAGCGCTGGACCGACGAGGGGACCTACCGGAGGGCGGCGATATACGCGCTGGCCATACTCGCGGCGGCGGCCGTCGTCTTCGGCGTCACCGCGTTCTGGGCGAGCGCGCACTGCGGTGAGCACGAGCCGCTGATGTGCGATGGGCCCGCTCAGTCGGCGATTCTGCTCGGGCCGACCGTTGTGGCATTGCTCGGTGGGATCGGCGCGTTCGTACAGACGCTGCGGCAATGGCGGCGAGGCCGCAATTGGGTGATCTGGCAGGGCGCCGGATGGTTCCTGTTCACGCTGACGATGTTCTATATCGCCATGGGGGCGCGGTCCATCGGCGCGAACTGAGGCTGCCTCCCGCGTACCCGCACCTCGAATCCGCGGCCCCCGATCCCGGCGCGGCACTAGCCCACGCCCACGGCGACGACGAGTGTCGCCAGGCCGCCGAGGGTGCACAAGAGGCCGATCAGGTTGGACCAGAACTCGATTCGCGCGATGTGGCGGTGCCGTTCACGGTGCCGGAAGAACCCGGAGGTGGGAATCCAGTCACCGACGAAACAGAAATCCGCGGTACGCCTGGCGCGGGCGCCGGCCACGTGGGCGATGGCGCCCGTCAGCAGGGCCACGACCGCGACCGTGCTGAAGATGGCGATGCAGGCAACGGCGATGGAATGAGCCATAGAAACCCCCTGTGAGCTCTGGTTTCTCAGCAGTGTGGCAGAGGGGTACGACAAGTTCGGGCGGCCGGAACGCTCCCTCGTCGTTGCTGCCGGAGCGTCCGGCAGGGTGTCGCGGGGGCGGCTGCGGATGCTCCCGCCCGATCGGCACGCGGCGGGTGCGGTGTCAGTGCAACAGTTCGCGAGTGGCCGCGTGATCGGGGGCGGTGAGGACGGTCGCGGTGGGGCCGGATTCGACCGGGCGGCCGTGGTCGAGGACCAGGACGTCGGGGCAGTGGGCGGCAACCACGGTCATGTCGTGGGTGATGAGCAGCAGGGCGGTGCCGCGCTCGGTGCGGATGCGGTCGAGCAGGGACATGATGGCGTCGGCGGTGGCGTGGTCGAGCGCGGAGGTGATCTCGTCGCACACCAGGACCGCGGGATCGGCGGCCAGGGCGCGAGCCAGCGCGACCCGTTGACGTTGGCCGCCGGACAATTCGTGCGGATAGCGCGCGGCGGTCCCGGGATCCAGCTCGACCGATTCCAGCAGCGCCGTGATCCGTTCGCGCAGTGGCTCTTTCGACGGGCGGTCGAGCAGGCGATGCCGCATCCGCGTAGTGATGCTCCCTGGTACGGGTTCCGTGCGGTTGCTCGAAGTCCGGCGTAGCGGGCGCGCCAACGTCTGCGCGACGGTCCGGCGCGGGTTGAGCGCCGACTTCGGGTTCTGCGTGACCAACTGGATCCCGTTGCGTACCCGCACATTCCGTCGGGCCACGGCGAACGGCAGCCGGGCACCTTCTAGATCGAGCGAACCCTCCGCCGCACGATGCAGGCCCGCCAGCACCCGGGCGAGGGTGGTCTTGCCCGCGCCGGACGCACCGACCACCGCCAGCGCGGAACCGCGAGCGAGTGCGAAGTCGATTCCCGACAGCACCTGGTTACCGTTGATCGACGCCCCGACTCCCTGCGCACGCAGAACGATCGGCTCATCACCCGGAGCCGGCGCCGCGGTCCGCCCTTCCCGGGCCGACACACTGCCCAACTCCACGACCTGGTCGGCGATCGCGTGCACGGTGCCGGTGTCGTGGCCGGTGAGCAGCACCGTCACGCCGGTCGCGGCGATACCGGAGATCACCCCGACGATGTCGGACCGCAGCGTCGCGTGCAGGCCCGCGAACGGTTCGTCCAGCACGAGGATGTCGGTGCGGCGGACCAGTGCCCGAGCCAGGGCCACCCGGCGTTGCTGTCCGCCGGACAGCTCATCCGGGCGGCGATCCAGGTGGTCGGCGGACAGGCCGACCTGGTGCAGGGCATCGAGCAGGGTGACCTCGGCGCTGTCGCGCGCGACTTCGGCGAGCAGCGTCCGTACCCGCATGAGCGGGTTGAGAGCCGAGCCCGGATCCTGCCCGACGTAGGCGATCCGGTCGCGCCGGAAGACCCGCAACCGCGCCGAGCCGAGTGTCAACACCTCGCGCCCCGCCACAGCCACAGTGCCCTCGACCCGCGCATTCGCCTCCGGCAACTGCCCGGTCAGCAGCCGCAGCAACGTGGTCTTTCCGCATCCCGACGGCCCGGTCACAGCGGTGACACTTCCGGCACCGGCGCGAAAGGAGATCGGCCCCAGCAGTTTCTGCCCATTCGACCCGACCACGACAAGCCCGTTCACCACTACCCCGCCCGCCGCGTCATCCGTCCGTCGCACGCCCGCACCCGCGGCCACATCGGCCGGTCGACCGACCGCCGTATCCGCAGCCGGATCGCCGTCCATGGCGCCCGCACCGACGCTGGCACGCAATCCGGCCGCTGTCGGTTCACCCAGCTCGGCGACCTCGCGGTCAGCGTCGGCCGCCGTGCTGGCGTTCGGCGCAGCTGCCCGGCCGAACTCCGACACCGCGAGGTTCACGCTCACCGCCACGACCGCGATGGCCAGGCTCGGGGCCAGGGCGGCCCACGGATTCAGCAGCAGACCGGAGGTGTTGTCGCGGACCATGACGGCCCAGTTGGTTGCGCCGAGGGTAGTCGGCAGTTGCAGGAAGGACGCGGTGGCGACCAAGTACACGCCGGCCACAAAGCGCAGGCCCAGCTGGGTGGCGAAGACCTCGCGCAGGTTGGGCATCATCTCGCGGAACACCAGGTGCGCCAGGTTTTCTCCGCCGGCTTGCGCCGCCTCCACGTAGCCGCTGGAGGCCACACCCGCGGCGGCGGCGGCGAACACGCGGGCACAGTAGGGCGCGCCGAAGAGCAGGGCGAGCACGATCAGGCCGGCCACACCCGCGTCCGGCCAGGAGGTCAGCACCAGCAGGATGCCGAGCACCGCCGGCAGCAGGATGACGAAATCCATGCCGAGTTCGATCACCGCCCCCGCGCGCGGCCGCAACGCCGCCACCGCGCCGAGCACGCTCGCCACCACGGTCACCACCACCGCGATCACCGCGGCCGTCAACAGCAGCCCCCATCCGCCGTAGAGCAGCCGGCTCAGCACGTCCCGGCCCAGCCGGTCGGTGCCGAGCCACGCATCACCGCTCGGGCCGGAAAACGGAATCCCGACCGGCTGCTCGGCCCCGCGCGCGGCCATACTCGGGCCGAGTAGTGCGAGCACGACCACCACCAGCGCCGGCGCCACCGCCGCGATCCGCCGCAGGTTCACCGGATCACCGCCATAGCTCGAATCCCGGCCTGCTGGGCAACGCTCATATCCGACCCCGCAACGCCCAGGTCCGCACCGCGTCGGCGGCGGCGAGCATCACCATGATGACCACGCCCGTCAATGCCACGACCGCCGCCATCAGCGTGGTATCCCGATCGGCGACCGATGCCGCGAGCAGAGCGCCGAGCCCGGGATAATTGAAGACGGTCTCCACCACCAGCGCACCGCCGAACAGCATGCCGATGGTGGTGGCGAAGCTGGCGACGATGGTCGGCAGCGCGAAGGGCAGCACGTGCCGAGTCAGCACGGTTCGTTCCGGAAGACCGTCCAGCACAGCCGTTTCCACATGCGGCAAGCGGGCGGCATCGGCCAGGGCCGCCCGCACCACCCTGGTGTTCCAGCCGATCTGCGGGATCGCCAGCGCCAGCACCGGCAGTACCAGCATGTCCGCCGAGATCGGGAATCCGGAGCGCCCGGTGATGGTGACCGCCGGCAGCCAGCCGGTGGCCAGCGAGAACACCAGGATCAACAGTGTCGCGACCACGAATTCCGGTACCGCGACGGCGGTGGTCGTGCTCGGTTGCAGGACCCGGCCGAGCGCGCCACGTGGCCGGATCGACCACCACGCACCGAAGGCCAGCGAGGCCGCGATCGTCACCGCGAAGGCGAGGCCACCCAGCAGTAACGTCTGCGGGAAGGTTTCGGCCAGCAACTCGCCCACCGCTCGTCCGCGCGCGGACTGCCCGAAATCGCCGGTGAGCACGCCGGCCAGCCAATCACCGAAACGCACCGGCAGCGGACGGTCCAGCCCGAGTTCGCGTTCCTTGGCCGCGACCGCCGCCTCGGTGGCATCACGGCCGAGCACGGCGCGGGCGGCGCTGCCCGGCAGCAGATCGACGGCCGCGAACACCGTCGCCAGCAAGACGATCAGCAGGGCGACGCGCCGCAGCAGCAGGCGAGCGAACCTGGTCACGACAACCAGGCGCGTTCCAGTTGCACCCGCGCGAAGCCGCCGAGCGTCGGCAGATCGTGGGCCCTGGTGGTGGCGATGTCGATGCCGTCGGCCATGCCCCACACCAGGTAGCCGCCGCGCTCGTACTGGATGCGCTGTAGCTCACGCGCGGCGTCGGCTTGATCGGTAGGGCTCTGCGCTGCCAGCGCTGTGGCCGTCGCTGCGTCGAAAGCCGGGTCGTGGAAGGCGGTTTCATTGCGATTGGACGCGCTCGACATCAAGCTGTTGGCGAAGAACAGCGTGGAGTCGTTGGTGCCCCACGAGATCGTGTAGAACGGCGCGAGCAGCCAGGTCTGGTCGTAGAAGGTGTTGGGCTCCTGCGTCACCACCTCGACCCGCAGCCCGATATCGGCCAGCTGGGTGGCGATCACCTGCGCCGACTCCACCTCGCCCGGAGCCTCCGCCTTGGTCACCAGCTGGTAGGCGCGGCCGGTGTCGAAGCCGGCCTCGCGCAGCAGGTCCTTCGCGCGGTCGACGTCGCGGGAACGCTGGGCGATGGCCTTGTCGTACAGCGGATCCCCGGTGCCGAGGATGTCGTTGGCGATGGTGCCGTATCCGGAATGCACCTGATCGACCAGCGCACCGCGATCGACGCCCAGGCGCACGGCGGTGCGCACCCGCGGATCGGCGAACGGCCCGTCGGAGGTGCGCATGGCCACCCCGACCACGGTGTCGTTCGGCCTGCGCACCACCTGGAGATCACCGCGCCCGGCCGCACTGCGCCCGGCGATAGCCCCCACATTGGAGGCCAGGTCGATCTGGTTGCCGAGCACCGCGTTGGACAGCGCGGTGACGCTGTCGAACATGGTGACCTCGATGGCGTCGAGCAGCGCGGGCGCGGTATGCCAGCGATCGTTGCGCACCAGCCGGGCGGTGCCGCCCTCGAAGGATTCGAAGCGGAACGGCCCGGTGCCGTTCGGCCGGGTGAAGTCGGTCGTGTCCTTCTTGACGGTGAACGTCATCAGCCGCACGAGCAACGGGATCTGCGAGTTGGGTTCGGGCGTGGCGAGCACGATATGACCCGGTCCGTCGGCGGTGATGCCCTCGACCGACACCGGCATTTTGGACGGCCCGCCCTGCTCGCGCAGTATGCGCAGC